>CAZTOK010000005.1:0-53068 GCA_964615445.1 uncultured Candidatus Saccharibacteria bacterium
CCGAAAAAGAGACCCTACTGGTGGACCTCCTCCAGGAAGGCACAAAAGAGCTCGCGCTTGATGCACTGTTGGTTATTGATGGCGATAAAACAAGCATTGGTACCCCAACGGTAAAAGGTGTGAAAGTTACCGCTAAGGTAGTAGAAGAGCTTGTAAAGGGTGATAAAATACGCGTGATTCGTTATAAATCGAAAAAGCGTGTTCATAAAGAAAATGGTCATCGCCAGAAATATAGCAAAATCGAAATAGTTTCTATTAAATAGTTGAAATTTCCTCGATATTGCGGCGTGGTCACAATGTAATTCGAGGATTTTTTAATGGAAGTAAAACAGAAAAAGCAATTCATCTCTCTTAGAGCGTATGTACGCTTTATTGCACAGCACAAGGGCCGATTTTTGACTGTATTGTTGCTATTTGTGCTAGCAGATGCACTCCTTGCCGTTGTGCCGATATTTGTTGGTCAGTTTGTGGCGGCGCTTGCTGAAAATCAACTTTCTCCTAGCCATGTATATGCGCTTGTGGGAATACTTATTGCGCTGAGCGTTGGTCATGATATGATGTGGCGCAGTGGTGAATGGGCCTACCGCGCGCTTTTAAATAGTAAAGCGTATCAGTTTGAAAGCCTGGTATTTCAAGCGGTGATTGCGAAGCCGTATCCGTATTTTGTTGATAAATTTACTGGTAAAATTAGTAGTTATATTACGGGTATTAGCCGTGATTTTCGCGAATTTGTAGAGGCAATTTGCTATCAATATGCCGACCTAGTCATTAAACTGCCGACTATCGGCGTGATAATGTTCACGGTGAATATTCCAACTGGGGTTATTTTTATAGTCTCAATTTTCATTATGTTTGTGGCTGGGAAAAAGCTGGTGCGATATAACGTTGCCTCGGAGCGTAAGTTAACTGATCTCACCTCGAGTTTAGATGGGTACGTTATTGATGTTGTGGCGAATTTTGTAAGTGTGAAGGCATTTAGGCGCGAAAAACAAGAGCTTGAATCGGTTATACGAAAACGCGATGATGTTGTAAAAGCATCGAATAGGCGTCTTATGTGGGACATTCTATTTTGGGGTGCTATGAGTATTGGAGTGCGTTGGGTAATCTGGCCAATTACTATCCTTGTGAATGTGTATCTCTTTTTGCACGGCCAATTAAGTCTGGCACAAATTACAACGTTTATGTCGACATTGCTTATTTTTACCGATTTTGTGTGGATGGTAATTTGGAACGTCTCGCAGTTCAATGTGAAACTTGGTCGCATTGAGGAATCATATCGATACTTGTTTGGTAGTGAGAATATTGTCGGACAATCCCACGCAGTTCCGTATGTTTCTCACGTGCACCTTCAAAACACGCTCGAACTTCGCAGATTACAGTTTGCTTATCCAGATAAGCTAGATGAACCCGTGCTAAAAAACATCTCACTGACAATAAAAAAGAACGAGAAATTGGGAATTGTTGGTGCGAGTGGTAGTGGTAAAACAACACTTATTAAACTGTTGCTTGGGTATTATGAATTGCCTAGAGCAATGGTGAGGCTTGATAGACGAGAAATTGATAATCGTGACCTCGTTGAGTTAATTGCGTATGTGCCACAAGATACACCACTATTTCACAGAAGCATTCGCGAGAATATTGCGTATGGGGCCGATGGCGAGGTGTCGGATAGGCAAGTGGAAGAAGCTGCAAAACGAGCTCACGCACACGAGTTTATTACCCATGTTCAAGATGGATATAATGCCTTAGTGGGTGAGCGCGGAATTAAGCTTTCAATGGGACAGCGGCAACGAATTGCGATTGCTAGGGCGTTTTTGGACGAGAAACCAATCCTTATTCTTGATGAGGCCACAAGCGCACTTGATAGCGAGTCGGAAGTATTGGTGCAAAAGGCGCTTGAAGATTTATGGCATGATCGTACCGTAATTGCCATTGCGCATCGTCTCTCGACATTGCGTCATATGGACCGCATTGTAGTGATGGATGATGGTAGGGTGATTGAAGAAGGGACCCACCAACAGCTGCTTCGGAAAAAGGGTCGTTACTTTGCGCTGTGGCAGCATCAAAGTGGCGGCGTAATCCCTGAAGAAAACACTTAAACTTTTCACGCTCATGCTATAATAGAGTAAAGAAAAGGGAAGTATAATCAGTGACGACCGTCATTTCAGTGACAAATCAAAAAGGTGGTGTGGGCAAGACGACCAGTGCGGTGAATATTGCCTATTATTTGGCTAAGCAGGGGAGGAAAACGCTCCTGGTTGATTTTGATCCACAGGGCAATGCTACCAGTGGGCTTGGAGTGGATAAGCAGGGACTAACCGGTACAATGACCGAGGTTATTCTGGAAACCAAATTGCTCATGGATATCGTACTTCCTACCGAGCATAAAAATCTATTTCTTGCCCCCACCACTTCTCATCTCGCTAACACTGAAGTTGAGCTAGCCCAGGCAAACCGTCGATTCACACGGTTAAAAAATGCGATTAGTACGCTGAATGATGCCTATGATTTTGTTATTATTGATAGCCCGCCAAGTTTGAGCCTTCTTACGGTGAATGGACTCATTGCGGCACGGTATGTGCTACTACCGGTACAGGCCGAGTTTTATGCACTTGAAGGGCTGGGTCAACTGCTTGAAACTATGAAATTAGTACGTAAAAGTATGAACCCAACGCTTGATCTTCTTGGAGTTCTGCCTACAATGGTCGACGGCCGTACTACGCTGAGCGGTCAAGTGCACGAAGAGATTAAAAAGCACTTTCCAGGTAAGGTATTTAAGACCACCATTCCTCGCAATATTCGTCTTGCTGAGGCACCAAGCCATGGTTTGCCAGTAGGCGCTTATGATAAGTTTTCAAAGGGTGCGAGGGCGTATAAAGCAGTGACAAGGGAGGTATTGCAACGTGTCGACTAAAAAAGGTCTAGGCCGTAGTTTTGATTCTTTGGTGCCAACTGAGCTATTTGATGAATCATTTGACCCAACCGCTGAGCAAGACGATAAAGTTAGTGAACTTCGTACTATTAAACTGAGCGAAATTAGTCCCGATCCAAACCAGCCTCGGCGAGCATTTGACGAATTAGCGCTTGAAGAACTTGCTAGTTCCATTAGAGAACATGGTATTTTACAGCCAATCGTCGTCACGCCTCGAGGGGGTGGTTACCAGATTGTTGCTGGTGAACGACGCTATCGAGCGGCTGAGAAAGCTGGACTTGGAAAGATTCCCGCTTTGGTGCGCACGCTCAGTGATCAACATAAGCTTGAACTTTCTTTAATTGAAAACCTGCAGCGTCGAGATCTTAATGCTATGGAAACCGCGACAGCGTATTTAAAATTGCGCGACCAATTTAATCTTACTTTAGAGCAGATTGGTCAGCGGGTTGGTGGCAAGTCGATAAGTACAATCAGCAATACGCTTCGACTGTTGCGTTTGCCTGAAGCTGTCCGTACGGCAGTTGTAGAAGGAAGATTGAGCGAGGGCCAAGCAAGGCCACTTGTCAATCTGGAACCGAAAGTGATAGGTGAAGTACTGCCACTGATTTTGAAAGAAGAGTGGAGTGCGCGTAAAATTGAGCAGTACATTGTTCAGTTAAAAAAAGCGACAGCATCACCCATTGAAAGTACGCGAAAGAAACAAGTTAAGATTCCGTATGAGGCTGATACGAATAAGTTTGCGAAACGGCTATCGGCCGATGTAAGTATTAAAACCAATACCCGAGGTGCGGGACAGATTGTCATTAAATTTAAGGATGACCATGATTTTCAACGTATTCAAAAGCTTTTGGGTAACAATTAGAACGTACGGATTTTGTTAAGTGGATAAATGCGAAGACCCACAGGACCGATGACATCGTAATAAGGGATCAGACCGAGCCCGCTGCGTGAATCATAGGAAAAATCCCCTTGACGGTGATCGCCAGCGACGAAGAGCGTTCCGTCGGTGACGGTAGTATCGACATCACCACTCGTTGGCGAGCCTGGCTCGCCATGATTGGCGTCGTCGGGATGAAAACCATTAGGGTGGCTTGAATTATATACGGTGAGCACACCATCTTTTACAGTGACTCGCTCGCCAGGAAAAGCGATAACCCGTTTTACGATGTATTCTTCACCGGTTCCAGCGTTGTATTGAGGATTTTTAAAGACAATGACCTGTCCTCGATCGGGAATGTATGGTTTATTTTCAAGTTGAGCGATAGTGACAGGGATGCGATTTACAATGAGACGGTCGCCAGTATAAAGCGTCGTCTCCATGCTTGGACCAAGCACATTGAAGCTACGAAAAACGTACGTGTTAATAAGTAACGTACCCACGAGCACGCATACAATAAAAATAATAATATTAAAGACGTCTTTAAAGAAGGGATGACGTTGTATAAAGGTGGCTTCTTCCATGAGTATTTACTATACACGGTTTTTCCACTGGCGAAAAGCAAAGTAGTTATGATTTTTATTCAAAAATCCATTCGAGTCGTATATAGTAAGATAAGTAATTTATGACGAGACAAAATAATTCACTCGACGGATTTGTGCCGCGCCGCCCTGGTAGTCAGTTAGGTGAGCTTCATGAGCAGCCTAAGGTAGAAACAAGCCGGTTTTATCAACCAGATTCTCCAAAACGCGAGGCTGAAGCGCCTGTGCTACGAAGACCAAACGTTGGTATTGCTCGGAGTGATCTAGACGAGTCTCTTAAAGGAATTGATGATGACGAGCCAGTAAAGGGCGGTAAAAAACGTCGAGCTGGCAAAAAAAGTGCGCCAAAGAGTAAACTTCGTCGCATTATTAAATGGGTGGTGATTTTGCTTGTTCTCATCGTTCTGGGTGTTGGTGGATGGATTGCATACAAAGCCCTGCATGCCAGCGGAAATGTGTTTAAGGGTAATATTTTAAGTATCTTCCAAAATCAACCACTCAAGCAAGATGCGAATGGGCGCAGTAATATCTTGGTATTAGGTACTTCTCAGGATGACCCTGGCCACCAAGGCGCAAACCTGACCGACTCCATTATGATTTTGAGCATCGATCAGAAAAACAAAAATGCCTACATGATAAGTATACCGCGAGATATGGAAGTTCATTATGGACAAGCGTGTGCATCAGGCTACTCGGGTAAGATAAACGTTTACTATTCTTGCGTTGGTGGCGATGGAGGGAATGTTGATGCGGATCGTGCGGCACTTACAAAAACAGCTCAATTTGTCGGTGGCGTTGCTGGGCTTGATATTCAGTACGGTGTAAATGTTGACTATACGGTTATGCGCCAATTGGTAAATGCTGTTGGTGGTAGTATCACAGTTGATATTGAAGGAAGCGGTGGTGCGCCTGGTATTTTGGACCAAAACTTTGATTGGAAATGTGGTTTAGGTGATCGGAAGGTGAGCCATGCTGAGCAGGTAAGACGCTGTCCACCGAATGGACATTTTATCGACTATCCAAATGGACCTGCAACGCTTGATGCAGAGCATGCCCTCTATCTTGCTCAGGCGCGCGGAGATTGTGTTCCTGTTGGATATAATCAATGTAAAGCAACCTATGGCCTTGGGCGGTCCAACTTTGATCGAGAACTTAACCAACAAAAGATCATAAAAGCTATTCGTGACAAGGCAATGAGTGGGGGGGTATTGACTGACATCGGCAAGGTAACCAGTCTGA
This sequence comes from uncultured Candidatus Saccharibacteria bacterium, assembly GCA_964615445.1. Taxonomy (GTDB): domain Bacteria; phylum Patescibacteriota; class Saccharimonadia; order Saccharimonadales; family Saccharimonadaceae; genus JALRBM01. The sequence goes on from CAZTOK010000005.1 coordinate 5,651, forward strand.
TTGATGCGCTTGGTGATAACTTACGTACTACCTTTGAGACAAGTGAAATCCAAACGCTTGTATCATTGGCGAAAGATATTAAAGATTCCGATATTCAATCAGTTAGCTTAATAGATGGTGATAATCCTATCATGACGGGTGATGGTCAACCGTCTGCCGGCAGGTACAACTTTACAGACCTACAAGCATTCCTCCAGAAGAAGCTTAGTAGCAACCCTGTCGTTCGAGAAGGTGCAAATGTAGCGGTGTTCAACGGTTCTGGTGTTGTTGGAGTAGCACAAACTGCGGCTGAAAACTTAAAGAATCAAGGCTTTACGGTAAACAACGTCGACACGGCGCCGGCAGGAACCTATGCTAATGTTGAGCTATACCAAATTGGAACGGGTATGTCGGCAACTAAGGCGAAACTTGAGTCTCTCTATAGTGTAAAGACTAAAACAACAGCGCCTCCAGTGACGGCGCCGGGCGGTACAAATTTCGTGGTTATTATTGGGAAAGACCCTTCGGCCAAGCAGTAGTAGTGTTATAATAGGGGAAGTATGGAGTTTTTAAAATCATCGAAACGTCGCTCATTCTTGAGCGAACTACTCTACATTACGCTGAACATTGCTTTAGCCGTAGCTATACTTGCAGTCGTGCTGGCTGTTGAGTCGCCGTTTGCGGCAGTGGCATTGGTTATTTTGAGTAAGTGGCGCGTTTTGGCTGTGCGCCCACGATATTGGTTTGCGAACGTTCAGGCAAATTTGGTTGACATCATCGTTAGTCTGAGTATTGTTGTGTTGCTTTATGCAGCAAGTGGCGCATTTTTTGCTCAGTGCACTATTACGCTCCTCTATATCGTATGGTTACTGTTTGTTAAACCGCGTTCGAAGAGAGTCTTTATCGCTGTTCAGGCAGGAACGGCCATTTTTCTTGGTATAACAGCGCTTATGACATTATCGTACGATTGGATAGCAACCCCCGTTATAGGACTTATGTGGTTGATTGGATACAGCGCAGCTCGCCATGTTCTTGGAAGTTACGAGGAGACGCACATATCTTTTTATAGTCTTGTATGGGGGATGGTCTTTGCCGAAATTGGATGGCTAGCATACCATTGGACGTTTGCCTATTCGCTTCCTGGCGTTGGAAGCATAAAGCTGTCTCAAACAGCACTTATTGCAATAGCAGTAAGCTTTTTGGCTGAAAGAGTATATGCAAGCTATACGAAACACGGTTCAATTCGTTCGAATGACATTATTCTGCCGGCGCTTTTATCGGTAAGTGTGGTTATTATTCTGCTTATCTTTTTCAATACCATTAGTACTGGTGGCATTTAAGCCTAGGCTCAGTTTAAATGGATAAAGTAGAGGAAATGAAAGAGGATACAGCCAAAAAAACAAATGAAGCGGCAGCTCGTATTGTGCTTGACGAAAAGCAGCATGAAGTGCAAGTCGTAACGCCAAGAAAACGAAAATTTCCAGCGCATTTTATTATTATTGGTGCCTGTGTAGTGTTATGTTTGTTTGCGGGTTTCGGTGGTGCTATTCTTTACAACTCCATTCATAGTGCGAATAGCCAAGGTCAAGTAGTATCGCAGCATCAAAGCGTTACTAACGATGGCAATAAAGTAGTTACTCAAGAGGAAGAAGACATTGCTGGTGTTGTAAGTAAGGTAAGCCCAAGTGTGGTGTCTATCGTGACTAAATCTCAAGTAGATTCTCAGTCGTTTTATAATAGCACTCAAGAGCAAGACGGAGCTGGTACGGGTATTATTGTTGGAAAAGACGGCTATGTAATGACCAATAAGCATGTGATTGATGGTGCAAATACCATTACGGTTATCTTATCGGATGGAACAACATATACCAACGTTAAATTGCTAGGCACGGACCCATTAAATGACGTTGCCTTTTTAAGGGTGGATGGGGTGAATAACCTCCCGGCCGCAGAACTGGGTGATTCGACGACTATAAATGTTGGTGAAAAGGTGGTGGCAATTGGAAACTCGCTTGGACAGTATCAAAATACGGTCACGAGCGGCATTATTTCTGGTACGGGTCGACCAATCTCCGCTCAAGCGGGCAATTCGGTAGAAAACTTAACAGACCTAATTCAGACAGATGCTGCTATTAATCCAGGCAATTCTGGTGGTCCACTACTCAATTTAAAGGGTCAAGTGATTGGTATTAATACGGCCATTGCTCAAGATGCTCAAGGAATCGGCTTTTCTATCCCTATTAACGCGACTAAAGGTATTCTGAAGGGCGTTCTTGATAATGGCACCGTACAACGCTCGTATCTCGGTGTTAATTATATTCCTATTACTGCTGATGTTGCGTCACATTATGGTCTTCCTGTTAAAAAAGGCGCGTACGTATTCTCTGATAATGGTCAATCTGCCGTGGTAGGTGGAAGTCCTGCGGACAAAGCGGGTATTAAAGACAAGGATATTGTTGTAAAAGTAGGTGATATCGACGTGGGCGATCAGGGAAGCGTCTCGAGCCTTGTGGGTGAATATGCACCAGGCGAGACAATTACACTTACATTGCTCCGCGGTAGTCAAATGTTGACAGTTAAAGTGACGCTAGCCGCATACCAAGGTCAAGCTGCTTCTCAAAACTAGGTTTTTTGTAAACAAACAATAAAATTACTAATAATACTAATAGTAAAATGATGGTCTTTCGCAAATGTGCTAAGTTTTCGATGTTGACGCGGGTCGGCTTCTAGTAAGAGGTAGCCGCCAGGTTTCATACGACTTTCGGCTTGAAGAATGAGCTTGCAAATAAGGTGTAACCCATTTTCAGAAGCGAATAACGCTAGCTCTGGCTCATGTTGTGTCTCTGGAGAACGTTCCCAGGCTAGGTCCACGTAGGGCAAATTAGCAAGTATGATGTCTGGTGAGAAGGGATATTCACTTAAGAGATCACTTTGTATAGTTGAGACATTTGCTTTGAGGTTGGCAGCATTTATTCTTGCTACTTGAAGTGCATGGCGGCTCACATCGCTCAGAGTAACATCGAGGTGGGGAAACTCGAGCTTTGCGGTAATACCAAGACAGCCACTGCCGGTCCCAATGTCTATAAGTCGGAGCTGATGCTTAAAAAGTGTTTCGCTCTGAAACAGTTTTTTTAGCAGTTCAATCATTGTTTCCGATTCGGGGCGTGGGATGAGCACTGCGGGTGAGACGCGGAATAATCGACCGTAGAATTCTTTGTGGCCAATGATGTAAGCAATCGGAGTGCGGTCAAGTCGGAGACGTATCCTTGCATCGGCAATTTCAAGCTCACGTGGCTGTAATGGTTCGTCGCCGTGAGCATGCAGGTAAGTGCGACTTTTACGTAATGTGTGGCCTAAAATTATCTCAGCATCGAGCTTTGCAGAGCTAATACCAGCACCAACCAGCTGAACGGTTGCATCGTGAATCCATGCGTTAATTACTGGCGTTTTTGGCTGCAAGTTCTCGTTCATAGCTTTGAAGATGTTCAATTAAATCGTCAATAGTACCGTTCATTGCACTAAGGATATTGCTTCTTGAATAGCCAATGCGGTGATCGGTGATGCGGTCTTGAGGGAAGTTGTAGGTCCGAATCTTTTCGCTGCGGTCGCCTGAACCAATGAGGCTGCGACGTTCGGCTGCGAGTTTTGACTGCTCTTCGTCGATTTTTTGCTGCAATAGACGACTGCGGAGCACGCTCATAGCTTTTTCTTTATTTTTAATTTGTGACTTCTCATCTTGGTTGGTGACGACTAAACCTGTAGGGAGGTAGGTAATGCGAACGGCACTATCGGTAGTATTGACACTTTGGCCGCCATGGCCGCCTGAACGGTATACATCAACTTTAAGGTCGTTCGGGTTAATCTGAATATCGGTTTCTTCAGCTTCAGGGAGGACGGCCACGGTTACAGTGCTGGTGTGAATGCGACCCTGGGACTCTGTGGCGGGTACGCGCTGAACACGATGGACTCCTGACTCGAATTTAAGTCTGGCGTATGGCGAATCGCCTTTAATACCAAATACCACTTCCTTGTAGCCGCCACTATCGTTGGCGCTTTCACTAATAAGCTCAGTTTTTAAGCCATGCGCTTCGCAGTAACGAAGGTACATACGGTACAGCTCTGCGGCAAATAAACTTGCTTCGTCACCCCCAGCACCGGCACGAATTTCCATAATGACATTTTTTTCGTCATTAGGGTCTTTCGGGGCGAGCATAGTAAATAACTCATCTTCAAGTTGCGCCAATTTCTCTTCGACTTCGATGACCTCGGCCTTAGCGATATCGGCGAGCTCATCGTTTCCCGTAGCTAACTCTTTTGCCTCAGCGAGTTGATTCTCGAGAATTTGACGTTGTGAAGCTTTTTCAATGATACCTTCAAGCTCTGTGAAACGTTTATTCTTGGTGCTAAACGTCGGGTCATTGTACGCAGTAGGCGATGCTAAAAAAGTACCAAGGTCGGCTTTTTCAGAGGTGAGATCGGCGAGGTTAAGACTAATTTTAGGCATGTGGCTTTGATTTCCGTTGAATGAGCAGGACGAGACCGACGATAAACATAGGAAAACCTAAAACAACGGCGCCAGCGCCCCCAATAAAGAAGATGACGTTCGTTATTGTTTTTACAGGATTTGGCTGACCAAAAAGACCATCGGCTGTCGGTGGTGTATCTGGGAAAAGTGCACCGACAACAACAACGCCGATTATCATAAGAGTAAGCAGCGCAGTCGGCGTAACCATGAGTACGATAGGAAGCGTAAGGCTTTTCCTAGGTGGCTGAGGTTGGATAGGCAATGGTGGCGCTTGCTGCGGGCTCATGATGGTTCCTCTCGTTTCTTCTATAATTATTGTACCAAAAAAGAGACATACGCTAGGGTAGTCTCTTTTGGTTTAACAGCTAAGCAGCTGTTTTTTTGGCTTTTTGGGCATTGAGTTTTTTGGCTTTAGCAGTCAAATCGGCTTTACGAGCTTCTGCAGCAGCAAACTTTGCTTTAAAGCGGTCGACGCGACCTTCGGTGTCGATGATTTTCTCTTCACCAGTAAAGAATGGGTGAGAGGCTGAAGAGATGTGAATTTTCACAAGTGGGTACTCTTTGCCATCTTCCCAGACAATAGTGTCATTGGTTTGTGCCGTGCTTTGGGTTAAAAATTTAAACCCAGCAACCTCGTCGCTAAATACGACAGGTCGATACTGTGTTGGGTGTATACTGCTTTTCATATCTCATTAATTGTATCTGTTTTCAATGGAATTGTAAAGGGTTAGCTATTCTTCTTAGCTATACGCCATTTACGAACAGATTTTGCAATGGTCGTAGTAACGAGTGCGACAATAACTGCAAGTACTAGCGAACCGGGAATGGCAACACTTGGGTCTGCTAAAATAGCGGCTGTATTTGGGGGTTGTACGGTTGTCTGGCCGCACCCTTGCTGATAATTGCCGCAGCTATAATCACCTTGACCATAGGCTTGAGCGAAAAGATAAGTGTTACTAAAAACTGATTTTATTTGCATAATTCACCCAATCGTAAGCGTTATGTTACTAGTAAATAGCATAATCCTAAAAAGTACAAGAGCTGCTTTTAAAATAAAATACCAGATATACATCTGGGCAGTTTGGGGTGGTGTGGATGGTATATGGCAGGGAGGTTTCATCTAGAAGCCTCCCTGCCGGTATTTAGTTGATCTCGACGCCAAGAAGCTCGGCTTCCATAGGCTCTCCGCTGTCCTCTCGCTTGTTGAGAAAGTGGCTGTGTAGTACTGCAATCGCGATGAGTGCAACGCTCACGCCACCAACAAGGTAGCCAGGAATGTCAATAAACAGACTTATGATCTGCGAGCATGCCAACGCGAGGATGGCGTAAAATGCTCCATGACTTAGGAACGTAAACTCGGCTAATTTGTTCGTCTCCATGAGGTGCTTAGTGGCCGACCTCACGAAGAGCGCGCCTACTCCTAGACCTGCAGCAATGACGATGGGCTCCTGAGTGATTGCAAGCGCCCCTGAGACGCCATCAATCGAAAAGGCTGCATCCTGTGCTTCCAGCGCCAAGAAAATACCCAGCGCCGCGAGGCCCTTGCGTGTTCCAACGCGATCGTCAGCTTCAGCCAGATTAGTCAGAGTCTTAATAGCCATGTAGCTGACTAGGCTGATAAATCCTGCAAGAAGAACAGAGGCCTGATACTCACTATTCACGAGTACGCTCAATGTTAATATGATGACCGTTGTCATCATAACAGCTAAGTTGTCTACCTTCTTACCAGCCATCGCGAGCGGTTTTTCCAACCACGGAATCCAGTGCTTCTGGGTGTTTTCTACCAAGAAAAACGTGGCCGAAATCATGAAAAGATAGACGCCACCGAAAATGGCAATTTGGTTGTGTGCCGCCTCAATATGCTCGGCGTACGCAGTATGATCGTTGAGCGCCAGTGTGAGCGCTTCGATGAGTCCCATATGTCCAGTTATGGACACGATAAGGATGGGAAAGAGGAATCTCATGAATCCAGCGGCAAAAAGGATACCGATGGTCATAAAGATCATTACCCATCTGGGCGATAGTAGCTTCAAAAGCCGAACGTTAACGGTCGCGTTGTCACCACTCAGAGCTACCTCGACAGCTACCAAAATGAGAAAGAGTGGAATGACGCTTGGACCGAAAAAGTAAGTCAAGATAGCTCCAACGACAACAGTGATGATGATGTCGTTACGGTAGTATCTCATTTGAACCTCCTCACACCTATGAAGCAGACTCACATCTTATACACATATAATGCGTATAAATATACTTATACCACCGTATAACTATAAATACAACGCCCCATTGGTTGCTTCAACAAGGGTGAGCTGTCATATAATCTAGGTTTGATAGAGCTCTTCACGATTAATGATCATCATGATGAAGCATGCTATGAAGTATAGTGCCGCCAGTGCGGCGTGAATGTTCAGCAGCAATTTTCTCATGCAATTTTCTCATAGCATGAATAGTGCCTGGGTTTTGCGTAAGAAGTTTAAATTCTTTGTCCAGCTCTTCCAGATCGGCATCGCTCAGATCTTCAAGTCCAACGTACTTAGTTCGTGCTCCTTTGGTGGCGCGAATAAGCTCATCTAGTTTAATTTGTACGGCTTTACCGTCTCGATTTTGAGTATTTTGAATAAGGAATACCATCAAGAAGGTGATAATTGTCGTACCGGTATTAATTACAAGCTGCCATGTGTCGGAATAATGAAATATTGGACCCGTGAATGCCCATACAATAACGATAGTTAGTGCTGTAACAAATGCGGTAGCGGTTCCTGTCCACATAGAGATGCGACTTGCGATAGTGCGAAATAGTTCTTTCATATGGCCTAAGTATACAATCTTGCTTACGGTTACGCTAGTGGTGATGTTTGACACCTGTGTTTACCTCTGTTACAATACGAAGGTAACAATTTTTAATGACACAACCTTTCACGAAACTTCTGATTTCAGAGGTGAAAGGTGAGGAACAAGGAGTTTCATCCCTATGGCAGTATCTGTCGATATTAAACAGCTGCTTGAAGCTGGTGTCCACTTTGGACATAAAACAAGCCGTTGGCACCCGAAAATGGCGCCGTACATTCACAGTAAACGTCAAGATAGTCACATCATTGACCTAACCAAAACCGTTGAGGGTCTCGATAAAGCTCTGCCGTTTTTAACCAAAGTTGCCGCAAGTGGCAAACATGTACTATTTGTCGGTACAAAAAAGCAAGCTAAAGATATTGTTAAAGTTGCAGCTGAAGCTATTAATCAGCCATACGTTACTGAGCGTTGGATTGGCGGTATGCTTACTAACGTTAATACCGTGGTTGCACAAATTAAAAAGCTAAAAGATCTCGAACGCCGCATGGCGAGTGGTGACCTTGAAAAGCGTTACAACAAGCTTGAAGTGCAGCGTTTTCAAGAGCAAATCGATGAACTTAATGTAAAATATGGCGGCATTAAAGACCTTAACGGCCGTCCAGGCGCAATTGTTGTACTTGATGTTATTACCGACGCAAACGCTGTTAAAGAAGCAAAAACCTTAGGCATTCCGGTAGTTGGCGTTGTTGATACGAACGCCAACCCAAGCGAGATTGACTATGTTGTGCCAGGTAATGACGACGCAATTAAGAGTCTGCAACTGCTACTTGATTACTTTACCGCAGCTGTTATCGAAGGTGCAGGAACTGTAAAAACAGAGGAGAAATAAATGGCTGTCACAATTGAAGACATTAAAAAACTTAAAGAGCTGACCGGTGTTGGTCTTACCGACGCTAAGCAAGCATTGGTTGAAGCTAATGGTGATTTTGATAAGGCACTTGAAGCTATGCGTAAAAAAGGACTGACGCGTGCTGAGAAAAAAGGCGACCGCGAAGCCCGCGAAGGGATCATTGATAGCTACGTGCACGGTGGCCGCATTGGCGTGGTTGTGGAGGTAAACTGTGAAACCGATTTTGTGGCTCGTCTTGATGATTTTAAAAAGCTTGCTCACGAAATTGCCATGCAAGTTGCCGCTATGAGCCCTAAGTATATCACCGAAGCTGATATTCCAACTGAGGAACTGGACCGTGTTCGCAAGGAAGCTGAGGAGCGTATTGCTGGCGAAGGTAAACCTGTCGACATCGTTGAGAAAATCGTTGGTGGCCAGGTGAAAAAGCATTTTGCTGAGCAGGTACTTATGAGCCAGCAATTTATTCTCGATGACAAAAAGACCGTTGAGCAATACGTAAAAGAAAACATTGCAAAACTTGGTGAAAATATCGTTATTCGTCAATTCAAGCGCATTGAGCTTGGCGTAAACGAATAGAGTAGACAGATTAAAAGAGTCGTCATATAACGACTCTTTTTGTTTTCATAGTAAGTTGTGGGCGTCGTTTTTCAGACGCCCACTTTTGCTACTGAGCAACAAACTGTGCATTGCCGTCGCTTCCGTTTATGACAAGTTTACCGCCTAGGATTGGAACAGAAAGAGTGAACGGCATGTTAAGGTCGACGTACAGTTCGAAAGCGAGCCTTTTGAGCCGTTCGATTTCAAGCGGGGATATCATTGTGTTTGCCATGGTAGCCTCCACTGTAAACATTGCCGGGTAGCAGTTAAATTTTAGATATTTTTAACCGTTTCGTCAAATCTCGCTTCAAAAAAATATGCTAGAATAAATATATGTTTAACACTGACTCTTATGAAGAAAAAATGACTCTCGCTCTTATGCATTTTGAAGATGAACTGAAGAAGGTTCGCACTGGCCGCTCGCACCCTAGTATGCTTGATGGTATTCTTGTAGAAGTCTACGGCCAAAAAATGCCACTCAATCAAGCGGCTAATATAACTACACCCGAGCCGCAGTTATTGCAGGTAACGCCGTTTGATCCTAGTAATGTCCAGGCCATTGCGGCTGCCATTCGTGCCGATCAATCACTTGGATTTAACCCTAGTGACGATGGACGAGTAGTGCGTGTACCAGTGCCACCACTAACTGAAGAGCGTCGTCGTCAGCTTGTAAAACAAACAGGTGAAAAAGTTGAGGAAACGCGTATCGCACTTCGCAATATTCGACAGGATGGTCTTAAAGAGGCAAAACGCAAAAAAGATGCCAAAGAACTCAGTGAAGATGATGTGAAGCGCATTGAAAAAGAATTTGACAAGCTCATGAGTGAATATCAAGAAAAAATCGAAGCTACATTTAAGGCTAAAGAGAAAGATATTCTGACCATCTAATGAGCGAAGAAATTCCTCGTCATATTGGCTATATTATAGACGGCAACCGCCGTTGGGCACGCAAACACGGCCTTCCGGTATATGAAGGTCATATGGCGGGCTACAATGCTATTCATGATGTTGCATTGGCTTCGTTTGATGCCGGCGTGAAGTACGTTTCAGCCTATATCTTTAGTACAGAAAACTGGAAACGTAGCGAACAAGAGGTGAGTAAACTTATGAGCTTGGTGCTCAAACTACTTACATCCGATATTAAAATCCTTGAAGAGAATAATATTAAGCTAAAGGTGCTTGGCTCGCGTGAGCGAGTAAGTCCAAAAATTCTCAAAGCAGTTGATGAAGCCGAGGCGCGCACGGCAAACAATACACACGGTACGCTTGCTGTGTGTTTTAACTACGGTGGTCAATTAGAGATTGCTGACGCGTGTAAAAAAATTGTTCAAGAAGGAATAGCCCCTGAAAGTATTACCCCCGAGCTTATCGAACAACATCTCTACGTGCCGGACATTCCTCCTATGGATATGCTTGTTCGAACAAGCGGCGAGCAACGTATCAGCAACTTCATGTTGTGGCGTGCGGCCTATAGTGAGCTCTTTTTTCTTGAAAAACTTTGGCCTGAGATGACAAAAGAAGACGTAACCGCTATACTAGAAGAATATTCACGGCGAGCTCGAAGATTTGGAGGATAGATGGAACTGATTTTTGGCATTATTGGTGGCTTGTTAATTCTGGTTTTTTTAGTGGTTATGCATGAACTTGGCCATGCGTTCGTTGCTCGTCAAAATGGAGTGGTTGTAGAAGAATTTGGTATTGGATTTCCTCCAAGAGCGTGGGCAAAGAAGCTTAAGAACGGTGTGTTGTTTACGCTTAACTGGCTGCCGCTTGGTGGATTTGTAAAGCTACAGGGCGAGCATGATGATGCTGATAAAAAAGGTGATTACGGTGCAGCTACTTATTGGCAAAAAACACGCATTTTACTTGCCGGCGTGCTTATTAACTGGGTAGCTGCCGCCATTATTTTATCTTGTCTCGCGGCTACGGGCCTCCCAAAAATCCTCCCAAACCAGTTTTCGATTCCCAGCGATACAACATCTATTAAGCAGCCAGTAGAAATAACCGATGTAGAAAAGAACTCGCCTGCGGCCACTGCAGGTCTACAGATTGGTGACCAAATTGTACGTTTTGCAGGTGAGCCGGTGCCAAGTCCAAGTAATTTGACCCAGAAAACTAAAGAAGAGAAGGGGAAACAAGTTGAAGTCATTTACTCACGTAGTGGCGTAGAACATACTGTTACGACAACACTCCGTGCTGATAATACGAATGGTCAAGGCTATTTAGGAATTGGCTCTGGTCAACGTGAAGAACTTCAGGCTAGTTGGTCGGCGCCGATTGTTGGTGTTGTGACTACTGGCCAATTTACCTTAGTAACGCTTCAGGGACTAGGTGATCTTGTTGTTAATGTGATACAGGGTGTTGTGCTCCAGTTTAGTCCCGATCATGCCGTGCGCGACCAAGCGCATGCCAATCTTGCAACGGCAAGCAACAGCGTGGCAGGGCCTATCGGTATTTTAGGTACCATTTTCCCAGCTGCAGAGCAAGCTGGTCCAACGCAACTCCTTTTCCTGACGGCGATCATCTCGTTGACACTTGCTGTTATGAACGTTCTTCCTATTCCTGCTCTTGACGGTGGCCGCTGGTTTGTCATGACGCTTTTTCGTTTGCGTAAGAAAAAACTCACGAAAGAGCGTGAAGAGCGTATCCAAAGTACGGGTTTTCTGGTTTTGATAACGTTAGTAATCGTGGTGACTATTGCCGATGTCAGCAAACTCTTCAGATAAACCAACTATAAAACCGATTGGCTCGCGTCTAGGCATTGCGGCCGGCCTTATGTTATGGGTATTTATTGGTTTCTTTATTGCACAATTTTTATTGGTTATTGTCATTGATGTTCTTAAGTCTGTAGGTATATCTTTTGCTGGAGCAAACCAGAATGTCGCTAATTCAATACTCGCAGCACTGATTTATATGTTGACTATTGCCATAGTCATTGGCTTTCCGTGGCTTGTTAAAAAATATCGTACCACCAAAGAGGATATTGGACTTACGAGGCTTCCAACCTGGATGGATATTGGGCTAGCGCCAGCTGGATTTATCGTCTACTTTTTAGGTTCAATGCTTCTGCTATATCTCTGTTCACTTGTTTTTCCTGGCCTAAATTTAAACCAAGCTCAAGAAACAGGTTTTGGCGGGGTATTTCATAATTATGAGCTTCTCCTTGCTTTCTTTACACTCGTTGTTCTAGCGCCATTTGCAGAAGAAGTGTTATTTCGCGGGTATCTTTATGGCAAGTTACGACAACGCGTACCTATGTGGGTGGCTGTATTGCTTACGAGCGTCTTATTTGGGGTTATTCACGGCCAATGGAATGTTGGTCTGGATGTATTTATACTAAGCATTGTTATGTGTGCATTACGTGAAATAACTGGTAATATCTGGGCAGGGATGTTAGTGCATATGATTAAAAATAGCATTGCATTTTATATCATCTTTATTTTTCCACTTCTCTCAGTTACAATGGGAAAGTAATGACGATAGCTATCGCTTTAACTTTTACTCCTCGTACGCCGGCTTGCCGGTAAGTTTCCTTTTCTGACCATACTTTTAATAATGTAACAAGGAGTATTATGCGAGTATCTCAACTCTTCACCAAAACAAGTAAAACCGCACCAGCTGACGAAGTAGCTAGAAACGCCCAGCTACTTATTCGTGCAGGGTTTGTTCATAAAGAAATGGCGGGCGTATATGCATATCTACCCCTTGGGTTGCGTGTACTTGAAAATATTAAAAAAATTGTTCGTGAAGAAATGAATGATATTGGCGGTCAAGAGGTAATGATGACCTCTTTGCAACCAAAAGATATTTTTGAAAAAACCGATAGATGGGATGATACTAAAGTTGACAACTGGTTTAAGACTAAGTTGGCAAACGGTACCGAACTTGGCCTTGGTTTAACGCATGAAGAGCCTATCGTCGATGCACTTAGTGCGTATGTTAATTCATATAAAGATTTGCCAATTTTTGTTTATCAAATCCAAAATAAGTTTAGGAATGAGCTGCGTGCTAAAAGTGGATTGTTGCGTGGGCGTGAATTTGTCATGAAGGACATGTACTCGCTCGCTCGTTCCCAAGAGGAGCACATCGAGCTTTATGAACGTGCAGCATCGGCATATCAGCGGGTGTACGAACGCCTTGGTATTGGGGATATTACATATCGAACCGCTGCAGATGGTGGAATTTTTACTAAGCGTTTTAGCGACGAGTTTCAGACACTGAGTGAAATTGGTGAAGATATCATTTATATAGATGAAGAGAAACGCCTCGCAGTTAACGAGGAAGTATACACGGATGAAAATCTGCAGAAGCTGGGCTTTGATAAATCCAAACTAGTTAAGAAGAAGGGTGTTGAGGTGGGGAATATTTTTCCTCTTGAAACTAAATATACCGATGCACTTGACGTGTACTACATGGATGAAAAAGGCGAAAAGCAACAGATCATTATGGGGTGCTATGGTATTGGTGTGAGTCGTTTAGTAGGAGTGTTGGCTGAGCATTTTAGTGACGACAAAGGCCTCGTATGGCCAGAGGCTGTGGCGCCATTTAGGGTATATCTAGTAAGGATTGGCGGGCAGGAGGCTGTCCGGTATGCTGATGAGTTATACGAAGAACTTAAAGCCAAAGGTATTGAAGTGCTCTATGATGATCGGGATGAACGACCCGGTGCAAAATTCGCTGATGCTGAGCTTATGGGTATCCCTTACCGTGTAACTGTGAGCGACCGTCTTATAAAGACCGGAACCTATGAATATACACCTCGTATGAGTGGGTTAACAGAGGTGTTGACACAAGAAGCACTGCTTGCTAAACTTAGTTGATTGTAGGCGAGGTGCCACAATTATATTTCTATTTTTAGCATATAGCGTCTAGACGCATTGATATATAAAAGGACAAATTATAATGAAAAAACTATACCAAATAACTGACGAAGGCAAAAAAGAACTTGAAGCAGAACTTGAGGAGCTTAAGGGACGACGTGGTGATATTGCTGACAAAATTGCCGAAGCGCGTGATTTTGGTGACCTTAGTGAGAATGCCGAGTACGATAGCGCTCGTGAAGAGCAAGGCCTCCTTGAAAGTCGCATTGCTGAGATTGAAGACATTCTTCTTAATGCCGAGCTCATTAAAGCCGGTAAAAGTTCAAAGGTTAGCCTTGGAAGTAAAGTAGAATTAAAAACTGGCAAAAAAACAGTGATATACACCGTTGTTGGCCCTGTTGAAGCTGATCCAATTGAAGGTAAAATTAGTAACGAATCACCAATTGGCGAAGCGCTCATGGGTAAAAAAGTAGGTGACAAAGTCGCCACCGCCACCCCTAAGGGTGAAACTGTTTACGAAATTGTCTCAATTTCTTAACTACCGCTTGTATGCCGAGTTAATATAATTAGTAACGTCTCTTTTGTTATGGGTAAAAAGCGTATATACGGGTGCGTAAAACCGAGGCTCTACCTCTTCGATTAGCTGAGGTGCAGGCGTAAGGTGTGAACCTTCCTCTATGGAATGACGAGAATGCAATCGAGGTGGGCGAATGGCTGTTGCGCCAATTTCGACGGTCGTAAGTTGAGCGGAATCGTATGGCTGAAGAGCATGTACGCCGTTAAATTCCAGCTTAGATATTTGTGGTAGTGTCCGTGTTCTCTCTACGGCCAACAAAATAGCACTCCCCAGTCCTCGAACCGCTTTTTTTGGTAGTTCGGACGTAATGCGGAGTGCTTCAGGTGCATGGATACTAACCATAATAAATAATAGAATAGCATAGTGATTATGTTTTGTCAATACACATCGTATAGTGTGCTAAGAGTGGTATGTAATACAGAGGTATGCTACAGTTAAAGACAGTATGGCAACACTTCAAGATTATCGTGATGAACGACTTCGAAAACTCGAAGCATTAAAAGACCTGGGTATTAATCCATATCCAGCAGAAAGTCATCGTACCCATAATACGAGCGACATTACTGCTCATTTTGATGACATGGAAGGTAAGCATGTAACAATTGCCGGCCGAATTATCGGTCTTCGTAAGTTTGGCAAACTTGCGTTCATTGTGTTAAAAGACTATTCTGGCACCATTCAATTATTTTTGCGTGACGGTGATGTCGCTTTACTTGACGCCACACAGAATAGAATCGGTATGAAAGAATTGCCACTCCTTGATACGGGTGATTTTATTGAAGCGAGCGGCGAAGTGATCAAAACAAAAACAGGCGAAATTTCGATTGGCGTAAAAGAGCTGGGACTTCTCACAAAAGCCCTGCGACCTATGCCAACTGAGCTAACAAATAAAGAAGAACGGCTGCGTCGCCGCTATATTGATATGAATGTAAACCAAGAGGTACGCGACCGTTTTATGCGTCGCAGTAAATTTTGGCAAGCAACTCGTGATTTCTTGAACGAGAATGGCTTTATTGAAGTAAACGTTCCGGTGCTTGAACATACGACAGGAGGCGCTGATGCTAATCCATTCATTACACACATGGATGCGCTTGATCAAGATTTCTATCTACGTATTAGCCATGAACTTCCATTGAAACGGCTTCTCGGTGCCGGGTTTGAAAAGGTGTATGATATTGGACCGCGTTTTAGGAACGAAAATTATAGTGATGAACATCTGCCAGAGCATGTCGCCATGGAATTCTACTGGGCCTATGTTGATTGGATAAAAGGCATGGATTTCATGGAAGATCTAATGAAGTATGTTTTAAAAGGAACATTTGGTACGTTGCAATTTAAACTAGGTAGTGGTAAATTTGATGTTGATTTAGACAAAAAATGGGAACGCTGGGATTATGCGGAGACTATCCAAAAGCGCTACGGCATAGATATTTTTAATTGTACAATTGATGATGTTAAAAAAGCGCTTACTGATAACAAGCTAGAAGTAGAACAAACCGAAAACAAAGCACGCGGCATCGATAAGCTTTGGAAAAATATACGAAAAGATGTGACTGGCCCTATTTGGCTTATTAATACACCGCTGTTTATTAGTCCACTAGCGAAAAAGAACTCTGATCGTCCTGAAACTACGCAGCGATTTCAAGCAGTGATTGCCGGTAGTGAATTGACTAACGACTTTTCGGAATTGAATGATCCTATTGATCAGCTGAATCGTTTTAAAGAACAGCAAGCTATGCGCGAGGCGGGTGATGACGAGGCGATGATGCTCGATATTGATTTTGTTGAAATGCTTGAATATGGCATGCCGCCCGCCTGTGGATTTAGCTATAGCGAGCGTCTTTTTTGGATATTTGAAGGAGTGAGTGCACGCGAAGGGGTGGTGTTTCCGCAACTGCGAACGGAATTTGACGGCACCACGCGGGAAATTTACCCAGACATAAAACTTGGCAGATAAAACGCTTGTCATCTTCTGAACTATTTACTATACTAAGTATAGTAAATAACGAAAGGGATACATGACTAATATTGCTGTTTTTGTGGGCAGTTTACGCGCGCACTCATTTAACAAATCACTTGCGACAACGCTTGAAAAGTCGGCCAGTAAAGGTGTCACATTTCACTATGCAGATATTAACCTGCCACTTTTTAATCAAGATTTAGAAGCAACATATCCAGCCGAAGCACAGCGTGGTAAAGATATCGTAGAGGCTGCTGATGGGGTATTATTTATTACACCCGAATTTAACCGAAGTATTCCGGGCGTGCTTAAAAATGCTGTCGATTGGATCAGCAGGCCTTGGGGGCATAATTCTTTTGCTGGTAAACCCACGGCAATTACTGGTGCAACGGTAAGCCCGGTAGGGACGGCATTGGCTCAGTATAGCTTGCGACAAGCAATGACATACCTTGATGTCAAAC
Source organism: uncultured Candidatus Saccharibacteria bacterium (assembly GCA_964615445.1). Taxonomy (GTDB): domain Bacteria; phylum Patescibacteriota; class Saccharimonadia; order Saccharimonadales; family Saccharimonadaceae; genus JALRBM01. The sequence continues at coordinate 22,270 of CAZTOK010000005.1, forward strand.
TAATGGGTGCACCAGAGCTTATGATAGCTGGGGCAGGGGACGTATTTACTGAAGACGGAACGCTTACTGATGAGCGTTGGCTCAAAAACTGTAAGGCATTCATTGATGCCTTTGTGGCCTTTGTTGAATCGCAAAAATAGCCGCGGGTTATATTAAAAAATACCTCTTAAAGAGGTATTTTTTAATATGTCACGATTGACAATCTATGGTACCTTGTATAACATAGAACTATGAATCAAAATAGCTCCTCGGCGGAAACGTATGCCGAACAACTCGCGACACAACTTCGCAAAGGGTTTTTGGCCTACTGTGTACTTAAGGTGTGTTCGGGTGATCCCATGTATACGAGCGATATTATTAAGAGTCTTAGTGAGGCAGAGATGGTGGTGGTAGAGGGAACAATTTATCCACTTCTAAGTCGGTTGCAGAAGGATGGTCTTTTAGAGCATCAATGGCAAGAATCGGAACAGGGACCGCCGCGTAAATACTACAAGGTGACGACGCTAGGACAAGAAGTGATGGACAATGTCACAAAAAGAATTGCAACGCTGAATACAACGCTAAAGAAGTTATAAGGAAAAACCATGAAAGAGATTACGCGAATTCACATCGCCAAAGTGCCATACGACATTGAACTAGTGGCGAAAAAAGAACTAGCAGCCTACCTGAAATCACTTGAGGCATATGGTGATAGTGAAGTAGTGAATGATATTGAAATTCGCATGACTGAAATTTTAGCCGAGCGTGGTGTGAAAAAGGATGGAGTCATAACTGAAGCTGATGTATATGTTTTAAGGAAACAGCTTGGTGACCCTAGCGACTTTATGGAGACCGGTGACATTGCAGTTGGCCCCGAGGATGTGCTGTCGGAAGAAAAACCAACGCGTAAACTATACCGTAATATAGATAATGCGGTATTTGGTGGGGTGTTGAGCGGTATTGCGGCGTATCTTAAGGTAAATCCGCTATGGGTACGGCTTATCTTTATTGTTTTGGCTTTCGGTTCGTTTGGAACAGTATTGCTTGTTTATATTATTTTGTGGATCGTTGTGCCACCGGCAAAGACCGCAGCTGATAGGCTGCAGATGACCGGCCGGCCTGTCACGGTTGCTTCTATTCGTGAACTCAATGAAAACGAGGTGACGAAAGATATGCCAAACGGTATGGTGCTAAGGATAGTGACGCTCCTCCTGGGTATCGGATTTGTACTTGGTGCACTGGGATCCGCTGCTATTACAACGATGGTGACAGTATCGCTTATTGTGGGTGGTCGTGTTTCCGCCGTACCTCAAGAAGAAACACTTTTCTACATTATATTTGGCTTGATGGTTGCATGTGGATTATTATTAACAGCACTTTTCATCTTTGCAGCGTATGCTTCGTTTGTTCAAAAGATTACTCGCCGAGTGCTTATTAGCATGTGTGTCGTAGTAGTGCTGGGACTAACCTCGTTTGGCACGGCGGTTGCTATCGCACAGTACATTAATGTTCATTTTGAAAAGGCTAATGCGCAGCAGCAGAGTATGGATCTTCCGGCTGACGCCTCATTTCAGGAGCTAAATGTTACCTCTGAAAGCGCAGACATTGTATATATACCTGACGCCACTATACCACACGCACAACTGCAGCGAGTGTCATCGGGTAATGTGAGTGCGTCAGTAGGAAACAATACATTAACACTCAACGTTACTGGTAAAAAATCCGATAGTTGTCTTGCGTTCTGGTGTAGCCAACCCAGGCAAGTGATAACTATTCATGGGCCATCCCTGTTACGCTTCATGGCCGGCGTGCATACATCTTTGGAATACCAAGCTGTGTCTCAGCCTCAACTAAGCGTGACTGAATCGAGTAATGCGAGCGTGACTATTTCGTCGGGTGCCATTGATACGCTTAGTACGACATTGGGTGACAAGGCGGCGCTGCTTGCCTCTAGCGCAACTGTCAATCATGCGAGTGCTGAGCTCAGTGCGGCATCGGATCTTGAGCTCGGAACGGTGGAGTCGTTAGCAGTTACCGACCAAAAAGCATGTCCTTCAGCCGTGCAATCAAAGGTAAATGTCTGGAAAATTAGTAGTAGTACGATTATGCTTAATGGAGTGACCATGGCGACAACCACGGCTAAGTCGGAATGTACGGTTATATCTATTGATAGCGAGGATGAACATGATCGAAGTTAATCATATTACCAAAACGTATGGTAAAAAGAGCAACAGCTTTACAGCTTTAAAAGACATTAGTTTTACTATTCCTGATGGTGCGAGCGTCGCTATCATTGGAAAGTCTGGATCGGGTAAGTCGACACTTATGCACGCCATGAGCGGGCTAGATCGACCGGAAAAAGGCCAAGTGATAATTAATGGTAAAGATATTCTCACGCTAAAAACAAAGCAAGTGGATGCATTTCGCGCTCACCAAATGAGTTTTATTTTTCAGAGCTTTTTTGTCCAGGCAAATGAAACATGTTATGACAACGTCAGTTTGCCGCTTGAAATTGCTAATGTACCAGCTGTAAAGCGACGCAAAAAAATTGATATGGCTCTTCAGGCAGTAGAGCTGCTCGACAAGAAAAAATCACGTGCGCGCAATCTCTCGGGTGGACAAAAACAACGTCTTGCTATTGCTCGGGCAATTGTTAATGACCCAAAAATTCTTTTTGCCGATGAGCCTACGGGTAATCTTGATTCTGCAACCGGCGAAGTCATCGAGAAATTGCTATTTAGCTACAATAAGAATGAGGGTGCGACGCTTATTATCGTAACGCACGACGGCGACCTTGCGGCAAAATGCGATATGCAAATTCACATTAAAGATGGTGTGATTGAGAAAATAACTCAGTCGAAGAAGGGAACGAAATAATGAGAATCCGAGATACTGTTCGCCGAGCAGGGCGAAGTTTACGTCAGGCGAAGGCGCGTACACTCCTCACAAGTCTTGCTATTAGTGTTGGCGCCTTTACGGTTACCCTGGCGCTTGCTGCCGGAGCGGGTGGTCAAGCATATACAGACTCGCTTATTAAGAACAATGGTGACGCCAAGCACCTTTCAATATTCGCTAAGGCAAATAACCAAAGTGATATACCAAAAGAGTATGGTGCAGATGACGGGAGCGGCGCAAAACAAGGTGTATTGACCGATCATGATGTGACAAAAATTAAAAATACAGCTGGTGTTTCTGAGATTACGCCTGCCTACAGTATTAACGCTGCCTATATGACACGCGGTGGCGGTGCAAAAAAATACGATACCACCATCAGTATTAAGGCTGACCGTACAACATTACCGCTTTCGACTGGCTCACTCCCAAACAATCAAGTGCCTGATGGCAGCGTGGTTATTCCTGAAGATTATTTAGGGGTGCTTGGGTTTAAAGACGCGCAGGATGCCATTGGTAAAGCGTTGACGGTTCATATTGAAAAACCCTCTCTTATGGTAGGCTACCCAAGTACACAGTCTGAAGACAAAACGTTTACAGTTGCGGCTGTCGATAAAAAATCGACCACGGTTATTCAATATCAGGCAGCACTACGTATTTCAGTAAATGATGGTAAGGCAATTTACGACTATCAGACAGCTGGCATTCCTCAGAGTGATCAATATTATGCTATTAACGTACGTGTAGCTGACGATGCTGATGTGAAAGCGGTGCAGCAGGCAATTGAGAAGCAGGGGTATACAGTGTTCTCTCTGCAAGATCTTCAGCAGACGCTTTTTCAGTTTATTAATATTGTGCAGTGGGGCGCAGCGGGCTTTGGTTTCTTAGCTATTCTTGCTTCGGTCTTTGGGATTATTAACACCCAGTACATTAGTGTTCTTGAGCGAACTCAGCAGATTGGACTCATGAAGGCACTTGGCGCTCGTCGCAAGGATGTTGGCCGATTGTTTCGCTATGAGGCTGCATTGGTTGGCTTTTTGGGTGGTGCTATTGGCACACTTCTTGCCTCGGCAACGAGTCTTTTTAACCCTGCAATCGCTAAGGCGCTCAATTTGGAAGAGGGGACGGCGTTGCTTCAGTTTAGTCCAATTACAAGCATAGTACTCATTATAAGCCTTATGGTTATCGCGGTGCTGGCTGGCTATTTTCCATCCAGAAAAGCTGCCAAACTCGACCCAATTGAAGCGCTTCGTACCGAATAGCCCCTAAGAGGTGGTATAATAAAGCCCATGTTAGATATCCGTTTTATTCGTGACCATGCCCAGGAAGTTCAAGAAAACGCTCGCCGTAAAGGGTATGATGTTTCTATTGAGGATCTTTTAAGGTGGGACCAGTCTAAGCGTCAGTTGCAACAGCAGGCGGATGAGCTGCGTGAAAAACGGAATGAAATTGCGTCACGCATGAAGGGTGGGAAACCCTCGGACGATCTTATTTCAGAAGGAAAGAATCTTAAGGGACAACTAGCAGATGTTGAGGAACACTTAAAAGAAGCAGATGATGCATTTACAGAAATCCTCAAAAAGGTGCCTAATATGGCTCTTGGTGATGTGCCGGTGGGCATAAGTGAAGATGAGAATGTAGTGACTAAGAAAGTAGGCGAGCCAACATCATTTTTGTTTGAGCCTAAAAATCATGCGGTACTTGCCGAGGCAAAAGGCTGGCTAGATAAAGAGCGAGCCGCCAAGGTGACAGGCTCACGTTTCGCATACTTAAAGGGGGATTTGGTGCGTCTGCAATTTGCGCTTATTCAGTTTGTTCTTGATAAGCTGAGTGACCAGGCTTTTATTGATGAAGTAATTCAAGAGAACAACTTAGCGGTGAGCAATAAGCCATTTATTCCGGTACTTCCTCCGCTGTTGCTTCGAACAGAGCTCTACGATGCCATGGATCGACTTGAGCCGCGAGACGATCGCTACAAAATTGAAGATGAAGATTTGTGGCTGCAGGGAAGCGCTGAACATGTGCTAGGAAGTATGCATGCTGACGAAATTTTTGAAGAAGCGGAGTTGCCTGTTCGCTATATAGGATACGCGACCAGTTTTCGTCGTGAAGCCGGTACGTACGGCAAGGATATGGAAGGCATGTTTCGCATGCATCAGTTCGATAAATTAGAGATGGAAAGCCTAGGTTTAGCAGAGAAGGGACTGGAAGAGCATTTATTCCTGGTTGCCTTACAGGAAAAAATTATGCAGCTTCTCGGCGTACCTTACCAAGTTGTTTTAAAATGTACAGCCGACATTGGCAAGCCGAATGCCAGAGGAGTTGATATTGACGCATGGCTACCTGGGCAGGGAAAATATCGTGAGACGCATACTGCCGACTATATGACCGATTACCAATCTCGTCGGTTAAAGACTCGTGTTCGCCGTGCTAGTGGAGTAGAGCTGGTTCACACCAATGATGCAACGGCATTACCGTTAAGTCGCGGGCCAATTGCTATTATTGAGAATTATCAACAAGAAGATGGTTCGGTGAATGTCCCTAAAGTGCTGCGATCTTACCTCGGTGCCCGTGAGGTGCTGTAGTGATTTATTTAATCGGTGGGCCAGCGCGCTGTGGAAAATCAACGCTCGCAAAACGTTTTCGAAAAGAGGTGGACGGCGGTGTGTTGTCGGGCGATGCGTTCGTGAAAGCGCTTCAAACAACACTTGATACGCAGTCACTTCCTGACATATTTGACAGAACTATTGCCTCTGTAAAGGATAGTAGTAACTCGATAGAAGCTAAAATTGATCGCCTTCGTCGTCGTGACGAGGCAATGTGGCAGCTATATCAGGCATATATTACTACGGCGATGCAGGATGCACCTCGTGATGATCTACTCCTGGAAGGTAACATTTGGCCGGATTACCTTGAATTGCTGCCATATGATCATAAAGCGGTTTTTCTGATTGATACTTCACCAGCACAGGTGGAACGGTTGAAAACAATTCGTGATAGCGTGAGCGATAACAACTGGATGCGTGAATATGATGATGAGAAGCTCCAAGAGTGGGCAAGGTTTAACGCTGCTCGGAGTGAACGGTATGTGCAACTTTGCAAAAAAACAGGATATACTTATTTTGATATCGCAAAGCTTGGTATAGAAGGGGCTGAAAACGCTGCATTTGAATGCCTAGAGGCTAAGGTTGTATAATAAGTATGTAGCCCCTAAGGCAAGGAGGTAGTATGATTGAAGCAATTGATATCACCGGCGTAAAATATGATGTGGATGCAACGACGCGCAAATACGTTTTGAAAAAAATTGGCCGACTTGATCGCTACCTGCCAAAGCATGCTCGTAAAAGTGCTAGTGCCGAGGTAAAACTGAAAGAAGTAAACCGTGACCATGGCAATAAATATGAAGCTGAGATTATTTTGTATGTTCCAGATAAGGTGGTGATGGCCAAAGACTCTACGGTGAATATGCTTGCGGCAGTTGATATAGTTGAAGCCAAGCTTATTACTCAACTACGTAAATATAAACAAGCTATTATGCCACACGTTGGTAGTAGGAGTGTGCTCAGTCGTTTTAAACGAAGCTACGCTCGCGAGCAATTTTAGTTCTGTTGTCACCTCTTCTGAAACAGCGTATAATACAGAATAGTATTGTGAAGAAGTTTCAGACACCGGAGGGATTCTTGATATGGTAAGCAGACAAACGGCGCTAGCGAAGATTTTTGGCGATCCGCAAAAGAAGATTTTGCGTAGTCTTGAGAAAAAGGTGGGTGCTATTAATATGCTCGCCGATAGGTACAAGGCAATGAAAAAAGATGAGCTTCCTAAGCAAACAGCAGTGCTTAAAAAGCGTCTTGAAGAAAAGGATACAACTCTTGATGATATTTTGCCTGATGCCTTTGCGCTGGTGCGCGAGGCGAGCGACCGTGTGCTTGGCATGCGTCACTTTGACGTGCAGCTTATAGGTGGTATGGCGCTACATGATGGCAATGTGGCTGAGATGAAAACTGGTGAAGGTAAGACTTTAGTTGCGACACTTCCGGTGTACTTGAACGCACTTGAAGGCAAAGGCGTGCATTTGGTGACAGTTAATGACTATCTGGCGCAGCGTGATGCTGGTTGGATGGGTGAGCTATACGACTTCTTAGGTCTTTCGACAGGAGTCATTATTAACGAGGCCTCATTCATTTTTGATAAAGACTTCGACAACGAAGCTCACACCGACCCTCGCATGCGTAAACTTCGCCCTGTCACACGTAAAGAAGCTTATGCGGCTGATATTACTTATGGTACAAACAATGAATTTGGATTTGATTATCTTCGTGACAACATGGTGAATGAGGTGGAGCTACTTCGTCAGCGTGAACTTAACTTTGCGATCGTGGACGAAGTTGACTCAATTTTAATTGACGAAGCTAGAACGCCGCTTATTATTAGTGCTCCAGCTGCCGAAAATCCAGATAGTTACTATCAATTTGCGAAAATTGCTGCAAAGCTTACCGCGGATGATTACGTGCTTGATGAGAAGCGTCGGAGCGTGGCGCTGACTGACGAAGGTGTCGAAAAAGTGCAAAAATTATTGGGTATAAAAAATTTGTACACCCCAGATTATGTGCGTTCAGTGTATCATATAGATCAAGCATTGCGGGCGCAGACACTATTCAGACGTGACAAGGACTACGTAGTCACCACTGACGGCGAAGTGATTATCGTAGATGAGCATACGGGTCGTCTCATGCAGGGTCGTCGTTATAACGAGGGCCTCCATCAGGCAATTGAGGCAAAAGAAAACGTTGCAGTGCTCCAAGAAAGCATGACGCTTGCGACTATTTCGTTCCAAAATTACTTCCGGTTGTACAACAAACTCTCTGGTATGACTGGTACGGCATTTACTGAGGCGGAAGAATTCCAGCAAATTTATAGCCTCGATGTTATCCAAGTGCCATCTAATAAACCGATTGCACGTATTGATCACGAAGATCTCATTTTTAAGAGTGAAAAAGGAAAACTAAAGGCAGTGGCACAGGCAATTCGCGAATATCACGCCGAAGGTCGCCCAGTCCTAGTTGGCTCAGCCTCAATCGCCAAGAACGAGATGATTGCCGAATGGCTGGATAAAGAAAAAATTCCCTATGAAATTTTGAACGCTAAGAATAATGAGCGTGAGGCGGCAATCATTGAAAAAGCTGGCCAAAAAGGTGCTATTACACTAGCTACTAACATTGCAGGTCGTGGTACCGACATTAAGCTTGGTGACGGTGTAAAAGAGCTTGGTGGTATGGTGGTGATTGGCTCTGAGCGACACGAATCTCGCCGTATCGATAATCAGCTTCGTGGACGTGTTGGGCGCCAAGGTGATCCTGGCGAAACCCAGTTCTATGTCTCAACTGAAGATGATTTGATGCGTATTTTCCAGGGTGAGCGTATTGCTGGTCTTATGGAGCGCCTCGGAGTTGAAGAAGATCAGCCAATTCAAAATAAGGCAGTATCAAAAACACTTGAAGCGGCCCAAAAGCGTGTGGAAGGATATAACTTTGACACTCGTAAAAACGTGGTACAGTATGACAATGTCATCAACCGTCATCGTCGTGTCGTGTATACAATGCGTCATAAAATTCTTGAGGGCGACGACATTAAGCCAGAGATTGAACGTCTCATCGATGAAAAAACCCGCGAACTTGTAGCATTGCCTGCTAAAAATAATCCAAAATTTGCCGAAGAATTTGAAGCAGTTTTTCCACTAAAGGCTAAGAAAATTGCAGAAATTGGTGCTGAAAAGAAAGATAAGCCGCGGTTTGAAATGGCACAAAAAGCCATTGCAAAACTTTATAAAGCTAAAGAGGATGAACTTTCTGAGGAAATTACACGTAAAGTTGAACGCGAAGTGTATTTACAAGTTCTTGATACATTATGGATGCAACACCTTGAGAGTATGCAACATTTGCGCGAAGGAATTCATTGGCGCAGCGTAGGACAGCGTGATCCGCTTGTTGAGTATCGCAGCGAATCTCAGAAGTTGTTTGAGAGTTTACAGGCCACGCTTCGAGACGAAGTACTTCGTGCTGTCATGCATGTGCGTAAAAATGATATCGTTGCTCGTGAGAATGAAGAGCATGATACCGAGCTAACCCGCCTGGCTGAAACTGCAGTTGAGCGTGGCGTGAACGAGGTGACTGGTGGTGAGGAGAATCGCGATAGTGACTTTAAAGCTAAAAAGGCCAAAACAAGTAATGTTGCTAGCAAGCAGAAAAACGATGCTCGCAAAAAGAAAAAAGTGCAGCGGCAAAACCGTAAGAAGAGTCACAGATAATTTCAGTCAAAGTTTGAAGAAGCCTGGACCCCTCAACCGCAGCGCGGGAGGAGTTCAGGCTTTTCATCATCGAGTCGTGCAGATGATCTGTTGCTCAGATTGGCAGGTTTCCCTGACAATGTGCTGGAAGGCGCTGCCGCTCATGTCATTGAGCGCGTAGATAACGCCAATGAACATGGCCAAGCCACAGAATGCGACCACTGCTATGAGCAGCACGATCTGCGTGTTGCTTGGCCTCCTACGAGACCGAGTAGTCGACGCTCTGACGGACATGATGAGGTACCTCCGCTAGCGGATGCTGTCGTAACAGATAATTTATTTAAGCACTTTTTAACTATTAAGTCAACCTGCTATCTGTAAAAATAATAAAAGAGGTAGTAAAGTTGCCCAAAAAGTGGCACAATAGAACTCAGTATTTTGCGAGAAAAGCGAGGAGAATGTCTTGAAACACACAGTCGAAGAAGTGAAGTTAAGTAATGGTGCCCGAGGGTTGTTGATAGACATTCCTGGCGCCACTGTTATGAGCTTTCAGTTTCAGTTTCGGGCTGGTAATCGGTATGTGCGCAGTAAGGATATTTATGAAACGGCGCATATTATGGAACATATGGCATTTGGCGCCAATGCACAATTTAAAAGCGAGCATGATTATGAAGCGGAATTCACTAAGAATGGTGCGTATCATAATGCGTACACAAGTGATCTTTCACTTGTGTACGTGGCTGGTTGTGCTGACTTTGAGTGGGAGCGTATTCTTGAACTACAGCGTGTATCAATTTGTCAGCCTAAGTTTAATGCCGAAGAGCTTGAAGCTGAAAAAGGCAATGTAAAAGGTGAATTAACGGGATATCTGAATGATCATAATCGTGTATTGTGGCCAAAGATCCAGCAACTACTGGGCGAAGATGTGTATAGCTTCTGGCAACGCCTGCAAACCATTCAGAATGTAACGCTCGCTGATATCCGTGAGCATCACAAACGTACGCATACAGCAAAAAATATGTGTTTTGTGATTGCGGGTAAGTTGCACGGTCGAAAGGCGGAAATTAGACGTCAGTTAAACGGCTGGGAGCTTCCCGAAGGGGAGCGTTTTGAAGTGCCGCGCGATGAGCTAACTAGTGGCAATCCTACTCTGATTCGTCGTAAAGAAGCGTCAAATCTTACGTTTGGTTGGTCGCTGACAGTCCCTCGCGAACTCAGCGATGAAGAAGCTGAGGCGATGAATTGTCTTGATCAAATTTTAACCGGTACTATGCACTCGCGTATTTATGGAGCGGCACGTAAAAAAGGACTTGCCTATGGGGTGTTTTCAGATACATCAGTTGGTTTTCATGATAGCAGTTGGGACTTTGGTGGTCAGGTTAATCTTGAAACTTCAGGTGCGCTTTTTGATATTATTGTGCGCGAAGTAAAGTGTGTGCTTGACGGCAAAATTACAGAGGAAGAATTAGACGCGGCTAAATCGTACGCGCTAGGCCGTTATCAGATGGGCGCCCAAACAGTGGCGCAAATTAGTAATTTCTACACCGGTCGCTACTTTGCTGACGGTGTGGTAAAAGACTACGAAAAAGTACCAGAATCTATTCGTAAAACAACACGAGATCTCATGATAGCAACGGCTCGCGAATTTATTAACAGTAATGCTTGGGTGCTAGCCGGCGTGAGCAGTGGCGATAAGGCAGAGCTCATTGAGCTGAACGACAAGCTGGTCAGACTGTTTGAAAAACAGTAAAATAAGGTTATGAATGTTGCGATTGCTGGTTACGGGATTGAGGGAAAAGCAAACTATACTTACTTTTCGAAACGCGGTCACAACGTTACTATCCTTGATGAACGTGACCAAGTTGATGATCTTCCCATGAATGCATCTGTGGTATTGGGTAAAAATGCTCTCACAGAGCTTAGTCGTTTTGATATGATTGTACGTACTCCTAGCTTGTCACCTCATAAGCTTCAAGGAGCGAAAAAAATATGGTCAGGAACGAACGAGTTCTTTAAGGAGTGTCCCGCTTTAATTATTGGTGTAACCGGTAGTAAGGGTAAGGGAACGACAGTGAGTTTAATTGCGAGTATATTACGAGCAGTTGGAAAAACAGTGCATATTGTTGGTAATATTGGCGCGCCGGCGCTCGAAGTACTTAATCAGATTCAGTCAAGTGATGTGGTGGTGTATGAGCTAAGCAGCTTTCAGTTATGGGATATTGAAACCTCACCGCATATTGCTGTGCTACTTATGATTGAACCCGATCATTTGGACGTTCATACAGATTTTAAAGAGTACTTAATAGCCAAGAGCAATATCGCACACTTTCAAACAAAAAATGATCTACTTATTTATAATGCTGCAAATGAATATAGCCGAGCAGTAGGTGAGGACTCTGTTGCAAATACAATACCATTTCCATCACGCCAAGGTGCACATGTGCAGGATGGATTTTTTTGGTATGGTGCGCAAAAAATATGTTCAGTTGACACCTTAAAGCTTCCCGGAGTGCATAACCAAGATAATGCATGTGCAGCTATTGATGTGGCTTGGGAATTTACCCAATATAGCGATGGTATTGAAAAAGGGCTTAGTTCGTTTTTTGGACTCTCGCATCGCTTAAAGTTGGTACGCGAAGTAAATGGTGTACGTTATTACGACGATAGTATTGCCACAACCCCAGGGAGTGCTATTGCTGCTATTAATGCCTTTAACGAGCCGAAAATTCTTATTCTTGGTGGTTCAAGCAAAGGCTCGGAATATGATGAATTGGCCAAGGTTATCGCATCCCATAATGTAAAAAAGACACTCGTGATTGGAAGCGAAGCGCCAAAAATTGAAGCAGCACTTCACGAACAGGCAGTGTCGTTTGTTTCGCTTGGATCAGAGGTAACGATGCAAAAAGTTGTCGCTAAGGCGAATGAAATAGCAGATGCTGGTGACGCTGTGATTCTTAGTCCCGCCTGTGCAAGTTTTGGTATGTTTAAAAATTATAACGACCGCGGTGATCAATTTATTGCAGCTGTTGAGGCATTATAATAATGCAGCCACTTTTAAAGCGTCTTGAAGCGCTAAAGCAGGCTATTGAGACGGCATATACCCAGCTTGCTATTGCCGAAAAGACCGTGCAAGCAAGTGCGCTTGAAACGGAACTTATGGCACCTGAAATTTGGAACAACCCTGCTTATGCACAGGAAAAAAGTAAGCAGCTAGCTGCGCTTCAGGCGACAATTGAACCATGGCAAACGCTACGGGCGCAAGTAGGTGACATTAGCGAGTTAATGGAGCTTGGCGATGATAGTCTACTGGGTGAATTTGAAGTGCAAGTTTTGGCACTTGAAAAAGAATTTGAAGAACGAAAAAAAGAACTCCTTTTTAAAGGTAAGTACGACGATCATAGTGCTATCTTGCGCATTACCGCTGGCGTTGGCGGAACAGATGCGCAGGATTGGGCTGAGATGCTTGAGCGTATGTATCTTCGTTGGGCGGAGAAAGCCGGGCTAGATGTACATATAGTTGAGCGTTCGGCGGGTGAAGAAGCAGGTATTAAAACCAGTGTGGTTGAAGTGAACGGTGCATATGCGTATGGTAAATTACGTTCCGAAAATGGCGTACACCGGCTGGTTCGTCTTAGTCCATTTAATAGTGACAACCTCCGACAAACTAGTTTCGCACTTGTAGAAGTATTACCTCAAATTGACAGGCCTGAAGAGGTTGCTTTGAACGATAAAGATCTCAAGATTGACGTGTATCGTTCTGGCGGGCATGGTGGGCAAAGTGTTAACACAACAGATAGTGCCGTACGCATCACGCATATTCCCACGGGGATTGTCGTGGCTATCCAAAACGAACGCAGCCAGCTGCAGAATAAAGAAACGGCATTTAAAATTTTGCGCTCAAAATTAGCTCAACTTCAACTCCAACAGCATGCTGAAAGCACTGCTGATCTTCACGCTGGAGAGTCCGCCAACTGGGGAAGTCAAATTCGCAATTATGTGCTTCACCCATACACGATGGTAAAAGATACACGCACAAAATACGAAGATCGCGACGTGGGGGCGGTGCTTGACGGTAAGCTTGACGGATTCATGAACGCGTACCTTGAGCATACTATGTAATGGTACGGATGGTGAATGTCCGAAAATGCCGTTTTTGAGTACCCCGACTTGCTAGTATAAGAGTATGGAATTGCAACCAACCATTTGTTACCAAGCAGTACGCTCTCATGATAGTCGCTTTGATGGACTATTCTTTACTTGTGTACGTTCGACTGGTATTTATTGTCGTCCGGTTTGCCCGGCGCAAGTGCCGAAGTTTGAATATTGTCGGTTTGTCTCCTCCGTTATGGAAGCTGAAAAGGCAGGTTTTAGGCCCTGTTTGCGCTGCCGTCCTGAACGAGCGCCTGCAGTCTACATGGAAGCGCAGAGCGATTCTTACGCATATGCCTTAGCGTCATACATCGATGAAACACTTCTTATGGATGAAACGCTTGAGCAGGCAACTGCACGATATAATGTGACTGATCGGCATATGCGCCGTTTGTTTTTATTAGCATTTGGAGTAGATCCGAAAACGTATGTTACGACGCGCCGGCTCCTTTTCGCAAAACAGCTTTTGCAAGATACGACCATGCCCATTTTGCAAGTTGCTTACGCAGCCGGCTTCGGCTCGCCCGACAGACTAACGATCCATATGCGTAACCATTACCATCTCACGCCGTTGCAGCTTCGAAAGCAAAAAGGTCGTGCGAGAAAAACAACCGTGATTATCCTTCGAGCTGATTATCGCCCGCCGTTTAATTGGCAAGAGGCTACTATGTTTATTGCTGGTAGGGCGACGCCGTTCGAGTACGTAAAGGAGAATGCTTACTATCGTCTTATCGATCGCCATGAAGTGATCGTCAAGAACAATGTCGAAAAGAATTACCTTGAAATCACTATTCCACTCGAACTTTCACAGCGAACGCATGACATTTTACGGCGAACACGAGCCTTGTTCGACCTCGACGCCAATCCGTCTGTTATTGAGGATGTGTTACATAAAGATCCTATTTTGAAACCGCTTGTTAAACGATTTCCAGGGTTGCGCGTGCCTGGTTGTTGGGATGCATTTGAAATGCTCGTTCGCGTTGTTGTTGGTCAGCAGGTGAGTGTTACCGGAGCTACAACTGTTATGCGTCGCATCATAGAACGTATTGGTATAACGCCCGAGAAGTTAGCTGCGAGCTCGCCCCAGGAGATTGCAGCTACGGGAATGCCATTACGAAAAGCGACGACTATCTGGATACTTGGGCAACAGGTAGCTAACGGTACACTACAGTTGAACGAACGCAACCCTCATATTTTTTCAGAGCACTTGCGGGCCATATCAGGTATTGGCCTCTGGACAACTGAATATGCGTGTATGCGTATTCTTCAATGGCCAAATGCATTTCCAGCAGGCGATCTGGGACTCCAAAAGGCCTATACGTTAGGGAGTCGGCTGACCGAAAAGCAACTTATCAAACATGCTGAAAAATGGCAACCTTGGCGCAGCTATGCAGCCATGCTTCTATGGGCATCATTACATCAAGGAGGATGAGTTATGTATTATACATATAAAAATACCAGAGTGGGCGCACTACTATTTTTCGGTAGCAAGCATACAATTTACGGTGTTTATTGGAAAGTATTTAAAGCTGCGCCGATACCTCGGTCTAACTGGATTGAAGACGATACGCCGTTTAAGTTGGCAATTCAGCAAATTAACGAATATCTTGATGGTATGCGTGAGACGTTCGACTTTCCCTACGAGTTAAGAGGCACCGAATTTCAAAAAAGTGTTTGGCTGGAGCTGCTTCATATCCCATTTGGAAAAAGCTCCACTTATCAGCATATTGCAACAGTAATAAATAAACCAAGAGCGGTGCGGGCAGTGGCTACGGCTGTAGGCCACAATCCAATATCGATTGTAGTACCTTGTCACCGGGTACTAGGTTCAACAGGAAAGTTATGTGGATATGCTGGTGGCCTTGAGGCTAAGCGAGTTCTGCTCAACCATGAGCACGTTCCTTATAGTAATAACTAAAACACATGGAATCTGGCATACATAAAGATTATGCTATAATAATCTAAGTAATGATTCTTTTAGATAGGGTAACAAAATCTTACGGTAAAGATATGAAACCGGCAATCAACCGCGTGAGTTTGCATGTGGAGCCGAAAGAATTTGTCATTCTTGTAGGGACAAGCGGTGCAGGAAAAACAACACTTTTAAAGCTATTAACTCGCGAAGAGAAGCCGACCAGTGGCAAAATTGTAGTCGGAGGTATCGACTACGACACGTTAAAGGATAAGCACATTCCGCTACTGCGTCGAAAGATCGGGGTCGTTTTTCAAGATTTTAAACTGTTGCCTCAGCGTACGGTGTTTGAAAATATAGCATTCGCTCTGGAAATTGCTGGCATGACTAACCGTGAAATTAAGAATACCGTACCAAAGGTGATTGAACTTGTTGGACTGACAGGGAAAGAGAAGCAGTTTCCTCATCAGCTTTCCGGTGGTGAACGTCAACGTGTAGCGATTGCCCGTGCGGTAGTGCGCCAGCCAAAGATTCTTATTGCCGATGAGCCAACTGGGAATCTCGACCCAAAACATAGTTGGGATATTGTGCGATTACTTGAAAAGATTAATAAGTATGGCACGACTGTTCTTCTTACGACACACAATGTTGATATTGTAAACAAGCTCAAACGTCGTGTTGTAACGCTTGAGCATGGCAAAATCACCAGCGACCAAGCGCAGGGGAGTTATAAACAATGAGTAAACGAAAGTTAGACGCTAAAGCCTTTGCTCAGCAAAAACGTAAACGCCGTCAGTGGATTACATTTGTGCGCATGTGTCGTTACGGTATCAATAATTTTAGTCGTAACATGTGGCTTACTGTTGCAGCAACGGCAGTAATGACTATTACATTGCTCGTTGTATTTATTACTCTAATGTCGCGAAATATTCTCCTTGATAGCGTTGCCGATATTCGTAATAAAGTCGACATGTCTATATATGTCAAAACCGATACGAGCAACACCGACATTCAAACAATCCAAAAAGCGCTAGAAGGCTTGTCGACAGTTAAGGAAGTTACATTTACATCTCCGGAGGAGGGGCGAACGGATTTTGCGCAGACTCATAAAGCCGATGCCAACACTCTCGGTGCTATTAACGAGGCAACAAACGAATTCCCAGGGGTATTTCATATAAAAGTTGCTGACATAAATAATACCACTGAATTGCGCCACTTTACGGAGACGAATCAAACGTATAAAAAAGATGCCGACTCACATGCACCTAGCTTTGCTGGTGATCGAAAAGATGCGATTGAGAATATTGGCCGCTGGATCTCACTTGGTCAAAATATTGGCTTAATTGCAAGTATTGTTTTTATTGCTATTTCTTCGCTTATTATCTTCAATACCATTCGCATGGCTATCTTTAATCGTCGTGATGAAATTCAGATGATGAAGCTTATTGGCGCAGACCGTAATTTCATTCGTGGGCCGTTTGTTGTCGAGGCTATTGTATATGGTTTTATTGCGGCGATTATAGCAACCGCTTTCGGTATGACTATTTTGTATGCTTCAAAAGACGCCTTATTGAACGCTCAGGTAGCAATCGGAGGCACTGTTGAGTTTGTGACGACGTATATTGGTTTTGTATTATTGGGTATGATCGTACTTGGTGCGATTATAGGCGTTGTCTCCTCTTTACTTGCTACACGACGCTACTTAAGGATATAGGAGAAGTTAAATTGACAGTTTATTCCGCTTATGCTAAAGTTAAATTAATGAAGCAGCAATCCACCACGCCGGTTTCAAAAAGACTGTTTACACGCCCGTTAGTTATCGCGACATGTGTACTCATGATAGTTGCTGCACCTCTTTCAATTCCACCAAAAGTTTCTGCAGAATCTATTGATCAACTAAACGCACAGATTCAACAACTACAAAATCAACAGAGCCAATACCAGGCTAGTGCGAATAGCCTTAAAGCAACAGAGAATACATTGCAGGGTAAGGTTGCCGCATTGCAACTTCAGCAGAATCAAATGCAAACTCAGATTGACTTAAGTCAGGCACAGTACGATAAGTTACAGCAGCAAATTGAAGATACACAAAAGCAAATCAAGGATAATCAGGATGCTTTAGGGAGTACCATTGCGGATATGTATATTGATACAAAAATCTCTCCCCTTGAAATGCTTGCAAGTAGTAAGAGTATTGGTGATTATGTAGATAAACAAACATACCAGTCCTCCATCAGTAGTCAGCTTACCAGTACTATTCAAAAAATTAATACGCTAAAAAAACAGCTTCAAGATCAGCAAAGTAGCGTAAAATTGACGCTTGCAAACCAATCGAATGCCAAGGCTGCCCTTGCAGATGCTCAGGCTCAACAACAACAACTTCTTAATGAGACTCAGGGCCAAGAAAGTGCCTACCAACAGCTCATAAGTAAAAATCAGCAAGAGCAAGACGCCATCTCGGCTAAAGTACAGGCAGCAATGGCCGCAACACTTAGCAGCGGCAGTGTCCGTATTATCGCTTCAGGTTCGTCGGGCGGCGGTTACCCTTATAACTGTCCCGTTGACCAATATGCGGTATCACCGTGGACTGATGATGGTGGATATGGCTGTAGTCAGTGCGTAAGCTATGCTGCATGGAAAATGGGTCAAGCGTCTGGTAAATATCCTGTAGGATGGGGGAATGCCGATAACTTCCCTGGAAATGCAAGGGCGACTGGTTTCACGGTTAGCAGCGTGCCACGTGCTAATTCAATTGCCTTTATGCCTCCATATGGTCCGGGAGGTGCTGGTGAAGTTGGTCATGTCGCCTGGGTTGAATCTGTAAGTGGTGGTACAGTTGTAGTGAGTCAATACAATTATAATTTTGGTACCGGCTGGGGCAAATATAGTATGATGAGCTTCCCAGCGTCTTACTTCTCTCAGTATATTTACGCAAATTAATACGGGCTAAAGCATAAACGTATAGCGCACCTCCTAGCGAGTGCGCTATACTTATAAGAGTTGTTTTTTATGAATAGGGGAATATTGTGGCAGATACGCGAGAGACTATGGCTGTGCAACCAAAGACAAGTGGTGGCATATCAAAAAACGTTTATTTTTTAACTATTGCTATTGTGGTAGTCATTGGCTTTATAGCCGGTACGCGCAGCGACCAATTACTTGGAAGTATTGCGCCAGTTCTTGGCATAAAGGTAGCGACTGGTTCAATCGACTTAAGCTCGGTTGAAAAGACATACCAGCAACTAAAGACAAATTACGACGGCACACTCGATACACAAAAACTTATTGATGGCGCCAGTCGAGGGCTAGTTGCGGCAGCTGGTGACCAATATACCGTATTTATGGATGCACAGGAGGCATCTACCTTTAATAATGATCTTTCAGGTCAAATTGGCGGTGGTATTGGAGCTGAAATTGGCGTACGAAATGGCCAGCCAACTATTCTAAAGATTCTTTCTGGCAATCCAGCGGAGAAGGCAGGCCTACTTGCGGGAGATGTCATTAAAAGTATAAATGGGCAATCGACTGACGGATGGGATGCTAATAAAACAGCCAATGCGGTGCGTGGCGATGTGGGCACCACAGTAAAACTAACGATTATGCGTGGTAGCGACGCGAAAGACTTTACGGTAATACGGCAGACAGTCGATGATCCAAGTGTTGATAGTACGCTTCAAAATGGCATCGGCATTCTGACGATTAGTCGATTTGATGACCAGACGGGTGAGCTTGCTAAGAAAGCTGCTTTGAGCTTTAAGCAGCAAAATGTAAAGAGTGTTATTCTTGACCTACGCGATAACGGTGGCGGATATCTTACGGCTGCACAAGATGTTGCTGGGCTGTGGTTGCGCGATCAAACTGTAGTGACGGAACGTACTGGTGGCAAAGTGGTAGATGAATTAAAATCTGGTGACGACGCGCCGCTTGAGGGATTGCCAACTGTGGTGCTTGTGAATGGCAATAGTGCGAGCGCGAGCGAAATTGTGGCGGGCGCGTTACAAGATCATAAGGCTGCTTCACTAGTAGGTGAGAAAACATTCGGGAAGGGTACCGTACAAAAGGTGCTTGATCTTGGGGGTGGGACGCAGCTTAAGGTGACCATTGCTCGGTGGTATACGCCAAATGGCAAAAATATCACCAAAGAAGGTATCACGCCAGATCAGGTGGTTGATTTAACGCAGGCGGACGTTGATGCCGGACGCGACCCGCAGCTTGATGCAGCCAAGCAACGCCTTGGCTAGTAGGGCGCTTGTGCTTTTTTAAAAACTTCAGTAGTATAGAGGTAGTATGGATACGAAGAAAAAGATTTTGCTCGTAGAAGACGATACGGCGCTTGCGGCAGTATATAAATCGCGTCTTGAACTTGAAGGATTTGAGATCCGTGAGGTAAATAACGGTGAAGATGCTCTTTCGGCGGCGATCGATTTCAAGCCAGACCTTATTTTGCTTGATGCTATGATGCCAAAGATTAGTGGCTTTGACGTCTTGGATATTCTTCGTAATACCCCTGAAACTACCAACATTCGTGTGATTATGCTGACCGCGCTTAGTCAGCCAAAAGACAAAGAGCGTGCCGAAGCGCTTGGTGTTGACGATTATCTTGTAAAATCACAGGTAGTTATTGGCGATGTGGTTGAACGTGTAAAGCATCATCTTGGCTTAAGTTAGTCGCTTACGTTAAATAACAAAAAAACAGAAACGAGAGCACAATGTCAGCAAACGAATTTCAACCATTCTTAGGGAACGACGATGCGCCAGAGAAAAAGTCCACTGACGATATTTCACAGCCTATCGTAAGGCAATTGGGTCGCGAAGCAGTGCAAGAAGATGAGGGGCAGGTAGTAACACCTGAACGAAAACTTCTTGACGACGAGCAAGGTAAAGAACGATATGAAAAAGTCATAAGAATGCTTGAGGAAATACTAAGTTCCGATGCAGGTGTGAGAGGTCTAGTAGGTGAGATAGAGAGTTGGCGTGGTAGGCCAGTTAGCCCAGGTCAGGCGCAAGACGTACTAGAACGTTTAACACGTTTTCTTAACGAGAGAGCTCAAAAAGCATATGATACCAGCAGAGAATTTGGAAGCCAATCTAGTGATATGGAAACTGATATACGACGGGAAAATATAGAAGGTAGTGAAGATACCGCAAAGACGTATATAAAAGCTTATGACGAGCTGCGTAGGGGCATTGCAGCTGGAATTTCGACGCTTGCAAATCAAACACCAGATGCAGTACAGGCTGCTCGTAATATGGCCAACGGTGATGTTAATTGGCTAAACCGTCTCGTCGAGCTGCTACATCAACAAGAAAGTGCCGCAAGTGTGATCCGTAGCGCGGTTGAACAAGCGCAAATATACATAAAATAAAATTACCTTCAATGAAGGTAATTTTATTTGCAAGCTTCTTTATTTTACGATTACTTGTGTGCGGGGAGTTGATTTACCAGTGAAGCGGCTCTTTTTGATTTTAGTAAACCCTACGATACCATCAACTGCAGCATGAATAGTAAAGTTTTTGCTCATAAATGTACCTGGACCGGCGACTTTATTGCTACCAGTTTGACGAACAAGCACTTGACCGGTGGTAACTTTTTGGCCACCAAAACGCTTAACACCAAGGCGATGGCCGGCGTTATTGTGGATATTATCAGCTGAACCACCTGACTTAACGTGTGACATGGAACTAACTCCTTATAGTTTCTAAAACAATCTGTTCTATTGTACGGCAAACAGAGATATTCGTCAAGCTTTTGTGAGAACCAGAAGCTCGCGGGCAACTACCTGACCTTCGCGAAAATACAGCAGCTGTTCGTTTGAGATATGTTTGAATGTAAATCGGGTATATCCAAGTTTTTCGAGTTTACCTATAAGAGGTAAGTGAGTAAAGCTGCCATCGCTACTCCGCCAGGCAGGGACACCTATGCAAAGTGATGTTCCGGGGGTAATTTGTGGACCAATATTCTTTAAGAAGGTTGTGATAATATGATCGCAGTTGCCACGTACTTGCTCGAGTTTAGCAGGAGAGGGCGGTGCACTAAAAGGTTGGCCGAGATAACTTTCGCAAGCCACAGCGTCAATGGGCTGGTGCCAAGTAGCGGTCGTAGCATCGCTAGCTTCGAGCGTCGTATCTATAGAAATATGGCGAGTTTCCTCCAGCCATCCGAGGTTTTCTTTGCTATATGCAATCATTTTGTCGGAAAGGTCGGTGCCGTAGACACTAAAACCCATTAAGGCGGCCTCTTGGAGAATGACCCCAGTGCCACAGAAGGGATCAAGTATTCGACGACCTTGTGTGTCGCCTTCTCGATCATCATGCGTGATAACCGAATCCATAGTGAGATTAATCATTATTTGTGCTAGCTTTGGTGGAAGCATGCCGACAAACGCATCTCGCTTTGGCCGCTCTTGATCACGACGAGTGTAAGCGGTTATATTCTGGGCTCCAATACTTTCGGCGATAATAATACGCCCATTGGCGGCTTTGACAACAATGAGCTCAATTTTATTAGGCGAAAGCCCAAGCTTATTATGATGTGAGGTAGCCGTATTGAGAGCGGCTTCGGCGTTTGGAATGAGCCGTAAACTAACACCGGTTTTTTTGAGTTTTTGCTTTAAGATAATACCCGTTTTTTGGACGTCGCGGCTCGAAATAGGAAAGTTGTATGCGCTAATGCCCAGGGTAATTTTACCTGCAAAGTCTGACCAAGCGGTACCGTAGGCTTGCACGAGTTTCATGCTGGCTTGTCGCCAATCGCCATGAGGAAGCTCGGCAATAACGCGGCCAGCTTTTAAGGTACCACCAAGACGATCAATCGAAAAAGAGTCGCTTTTAATAAACCCAGCCTGTTCGGAAATCCAGCCGGTATTTTGTGTGCCGTACAAATGCTCTAGTTCGGCCATGCCGAGCGCTGGTTGACGGCCTAAAATCGCAATATGCATAGTGTTTAGTATATACTAGAATTATGTCTTTTAGAGCTTGGTTAAGTGTTACAACACTCATTTTAATTTCGGTAGTCATTTATTTTTCCCGGCATGAGCTTGTACGGGCATGGCTACTATTAGAGCGAGTCAATATTTGGATTTTACTTTTACTTATTCCAATGCAGATTTTTGTGTATTTTGCTAACGGGGAAATGCTGTTTTCATATTTGAAAGCTAAAAAATCCATGCAACAAGTACATGGCTTGACGCTGGCACGTATGGCACTTGAAATGAATTTTGTAAATCATGTACTGCCAAGTGGCGGTGTAAGCGGTATCTCGTATATGGGGTGGCGACTGGGGAAGTTTGGTGTGTCTTCAGGAAGAGCGACGATGGCTCAGGCGGTGCGATTTTCGATGGGATTTGTGGCGTTTATCGCGCTGCTAGCAGTGTCAGTGTTGATTGTCACTATTGACGGTAATGTTAATCGTTGGATTATTTTAATGAGCTCAATGCTTGCTGGAGGGATGATTGGTCTCATGGTGGCTGGTGTCTATCTGCTCGGCAGTAAAAAACGAGTCGAGGCATTCTCGCGGTGGATGACGCGGACGATTAATCGTGTAGTGCGAGATGTTACGTTTGGTCGTAAAAAACAGACGTTAGCTCAAAAAGATGTCGATGCTTTTTTTGCAGATATGCATCATGATTATATTGAGCTTCGTCATGATAAGCGCATTCTCATTAAACCGCTTATATGGGGTATCGTGTTTACCTTAGCCGACGTTCTACTGTTCTTTATTACGTTTTGGGCACTGGGAACAGTTGTTAATCCGGCTCCACTTTTGATTGCTTACGGGTTTGCGAGTTTGGCTGGCTTTTTTGTTGTGACGCCTGGTGGTGCTGGCGCGTATGAGGCAATAATGGTGGCATTCCTAGCTATTGCTGGACTTGATCAGGGAACGTCAATCGCAGGTATTTTACTTACTCGTGTGATTATTCTCCTAGGCACCATCGGCTTTGGCTACTTGTTTTATCAACATGCGATTTTAAAGTATGGACGCAGTTAATCCTCGCTTCACTGTTAGTGACTTTATTGCACTGACGAATCAAACACTCGAGTATGCTTATCCGAGCGTCGAAATTGAGGGCGAAGTAGCGAGTTTTAAGATTAACCAGGGAAAGTTTGTCTTTTTTGACTTGAAAGATGAAACCGGGAGTGTCGGCTGTTTTATGATGGCCTTCCAATTGCGAGTCCCCATTGAAGATGGCATGAAGATTATTGTAACCGCCTCACCAAAACTTACCGCCTGGGGTAAGTTTAGTCTAACAGTTCGAGCACTGCGACCAAGTGGCGAGGGGAGTTTGAAGAAAAGTTTTGAGCTGTTGCGGGCAAAACTTGAAAAGGAAGGCTTATTTGCCGAGGAGCGCAAACGTGTATTGCCCGAACAACCTCAACATGTAGCTGTAATAAGTAGCGTGCAAGCGGCAGGGTATGCTGACTTTATAAAAATTGTGAACGATCGGTGGGGTGGCGTACGAATCGATGTGGCGCACGTGCAAGTACAAGGGGCGGATGCGCCCGATCAAATTATCCGTGCGCTACGTTACTTCAACTCTCGGGAAGAGCTACCTGAAGTGATTGTGATTGTTCGGGGTGGTGGCAGCGCAGACGACTTAAGCGCGTTTAACGATGAACTTTTGGTACGAGAAATCGCCACAAGTCGTATTCCGACGTTAGTGGGAGTTGGGCATGAAATAGACATAAGCCTTGCTGACATGGCAGCTGATGTACGCGCAGCCACGCCAAGCAATGCCGCACAGCTGCTCGTCCCAGATCGTCGTGATCGTATTCGAGCAGTACGCATATCGGTTTCAACACTTTTACCGCGCATAGAAACGATTGTCTCAAATCATCAAAAAGAGGTGAGGTTACGTCTTGAAAAGGCGTTTGGACAGATGATGTATGGCGTTGAGAAATGGCAGGAAAAGCTTATAAATCTACGCCGAATCCTGGCGAGCTTTGATCCACAAAAAGTGTTAGAACGAGGCTATGCACTGACACGAGGCAATATAGCGGTCGGAAATATGATTGAAATTGAGAAAAAAGACATATTAATAACAGCGGAGGTACGTCATGTCAACCAAAAATGATCTCACTATTGCCGAAAAAACAGCCAAACTCGACGAGCTCGTAGCATGGTTTGATAGTGATGAGTTTGAACTTGAAAAAGCGCTTGACAAATTTAAGGAAGCCGAGAGCTTAGCGGCAGAAATTGAGCATGATCTTATGACAATGAAAAATAGCATCAAAGTGGTAGAAGTATCATTTAACGAGAACAGCTAACATGTGGCTATGGTGGTGTGTTGTTTCTGTCGTTCTGTTATTTGGTTTTGTGGTTTTTCGTGGTGCGCCGTACGTACCTACGAAAAAGCGTGAGTTAACGGCTATGTTTGATACTGTGTGTCCGCTAAGTGAACATGATGTGCTGGTAGATATCGGATCAGGGGACGGTATTGTTCTCCGCGAGGCTGCAAAGCGTGGTGCGCGAGCGGTGGGGTATGAATTAAATCCGCTTCTTGTCTTGGTTTCACGTTTTTTGTCGCGAAAAGAGCCGCGTGTTAGGGTGCGATTGGCTGATTTTTGGCGAGTAGAGCTTCCGGCGGATACAACCATTGTGTATACGTTTGGCGAATCCCGTGACATTGTGAAAATGGCTAAAAAGGTAGCAAATGAGGCGAAAAGACTTAAAAAGCCACTACTATTTATTAGCTATGGTTTTGCTGTACCAGACGAAACGCCTCGTCATCGCCAAGGTGCATATTATTTATATACATTTACTCCTTTACAGACGAAAAAAGCGTAAGTATAATGAACGTCATGGACACCTATCATCACAAAAGTGACCGAGGAGCTATTAGTGGCTCACTGATTGCTATTATTGCATTGATCATCCTCCTTCTTGGAGCGGGCTCGGGGGCTATCTGGGCGTACCTTAGTTACAACGAACAGAAAACCAATGTTGATACAAAGATTCAAGCCGCGGTAGCCGATGCTAAAAAATCGCAAAGTGATGAAGATGAATCTAAATTTGCCGAGCGTGAAAAAGAGCCGAATCGCCAATTTGCAGGCCCAGACGATTATGGGCGGCTCACTTTTAACTATCCAAAAACTTGGAGCGTGTATGTTGCAAAAGATGGCAGTACAAGCGAAGGGTTTCAGGCGTATCTTAACCCCGTGACGGTACCTCCTGTTCTTCCTGCTCAGCAATTCGCACTTCGTGTTACTATCGAGCAACAAGATTACGACCAAGTTGTGAAGTCGTACCAGATTTTAGTACAAAAAGGTGATTTGAAGTCAAGTGCTACCAGTTCGAATGGTAATAATGGTACCCGACTTGATGGTAATTTCTCGAAGACACTTCGCGGCGCGGCGGTTCTTTATAAAATTCGCGATAAAACAGTCATTATTCAAACAGATGCCGATACATTCAAGCCCGATTTCGAAAATATTATCAAAACGATTAATTTCAACCAGTGATAATTTACAGCGCTTCATGCTACACTAGAAAGGTATGAAGGGGAATGAGGTGCAGGGTATAAAAGACGGGTTACTTTCGAGTGATCTGTCTTTTTTAGTGACCGCTTCGCACGAGCTAAAGGCGCCCCTTGCATTGATTCGACAGTTGTCGTTTGCGTTAGCAGACGAAACTATCCCGGTAGATGAGCGAGCACGAATGATACATCAGGTGACGCTCACCGCTGAGCGAGCTCTGCGTTTAACGACGGCTCTATCACGTGCAAGCCGTCTTGAGGATAGTCTCTTTGAACTCGCACCGGTTAATCCCTACCAAATCTGTGAAGAGGTGGCACATGAACTCACGCCGCTTTATAAAGCGAACGGTAAAGAAATACGCGTGGCGTCCCGCCATCGACCAATGTTAGTGGTGGCGAATTATGAGTTGTTACGGCGTATCATGCTTAATTTTGGCGATAACGCTCTTTACTATGCGGCTTCGAATGCTCCGGTTGAACTGCAAATACGGTCACGTGGTGCGGGGACGGCAATTCGCATAGGTGTTCGGGATTATGGGCCAGCCATACCGATAGATTTTTGGAAACGATTGCAAAAAAATTTAGGAAAAAATGTACAAACACTGCATAACCGGCCACAAAGTAGCGGACTGGGGCTATATATCGCCGGTCAGTTTGCGCACGCAATGCAGGGAGAAGTAGGGGCAACGAGACACCAGGATGGCACCACATTTTATGTCGATATGCACGCCTCTACGCAGCTGAGGTTATTATGACAAAAGCGCCCTACGTACTTATTATTGAAGATGACGTATGGCTAGCCGAACAGTACACTCGTATCTTAGAAGGAAGTGGCATGAAGACGAAATCTACTACGAACGCTCTTGCGGCAATTGATATGATTGACAGCTCCCCACCTCACGTAATTCTCCTTGATGTATTTTTAGTTGGTTCAAATGCGTTGACGCTTCTTCATGAATTGCGTTCGCATAGCGACCTGGCAACTATTCCGGTCATTTTATGCACGACGAGCGCCGATCAGCTGGTGGGCGAAGACCTTGTCATGTATGGCGTGCGCGATGTGCTCAATAAAATTACTATGCACCCCCGCGATATCGTAGCTGCAGTCAAAAAGGTACTTCCATGACTGTATTTCGCACCGAGGCGATTGTGTTGCGTCGGACAAACTACGGTGAAGCTGATCGTATTATTCAACTGTTAACGCCAAAAGGCAAGTACAGTGCTATGGCGCGTGGAGTTCGGCGAGAGAAAAGTAAGCTCGCCGGTGCCATTGAACTGTTTGGAGTATGCGATGTTGTCATGCAAGAAGGAAAGGGCGACCTTGCCGTGCTCACTTCGGCACGACTTATACACTTTTATCGGCACATTCTTGAAAATTATGACCGAATGCAGTTTGCATATGAGGTGTTAAAACAGATAGGCAAGGCGAGTGAGATGGTCAGCGAGCCGGAGTGGTATGAAGTAACGGCCGAAATACTTGAAGCACTTGATCGTTCGTCAGTATCGCTTGAACTAATACAAACGTGGTTTTATTTGCGGTATGCTGCACTTTTAGGCCATGAGCTTAGCCTGGTAAATGATATAGATGGACATCGGTTGCAGTCAGAGAGTCACTATTCGTATGATCTACACGAGAAAGGATTTCGTCTTCATTTAGGGGGTGATATAAGCGCTGGTCATATAAAACTACTACGTTTAATGGGCGCAAAACCATTGCTAGTGGTTGCGCAGATCGGCGGCATCGAACCTGTTATCGACGAGTGTCTGAGCGTGACACGGCAACATGCAGCAGTGTAATATGACAGCGCCCACCGGAGTTTTTCCGGTGGGCGGGTGGTGTCAAAAGAGCCAATTGTCAATACGAGCTCCGAAAAGTCCGAACGTACGCATAAGTCGCACTCGCCACCGACGGATGTGTGATTCGTCGGTAAGCAAGATGATCTTCGCTCGGTCTTCGATTGGTTCGCCGGCAAGTGCACTGCACCTAAACCAGTGAAACCGATTATTGCAGGCCCACTGAATATCGTACGCTTCACCTATATTGCCTAGTTCAACCCAAAGATTATTTGCCTCTTCGTAGAGCTGTAATGCTCGTTGAAGTTCATCTCGAGCTTGAGCGAGTCGCGCTTCGGTCATTTTCAGTACGGCCAGACGATTGTGGTCTTCATGAAAACGCCTGGCGTCTTCGATGAACTGCTCGGCAATGGCAAGTCGATCATGTCGGATGGCAAACAAAGCTTGATCTCGCAAGATGTCACCCTCTATGACCTCAGTATAGTCATTGCATTGTTTCGCGCGTTTAAGCGCAATGCGTGCTGCGTTCTCATGGTTAGTGAGTAACTCAATAAGCATACAAATAAACCAAAAGTGTGCAGTTGATTCATGTTCAAGGATGAAGCCTTGATTGCGGACAATTCGATGCGCCTTCAGCCAGCGACCTTTGTTCACGAGCTGACGAACGTTTTCGAGCGTTACCTTGCGGTATGTACGCCTTCTTGGCCACCACATTTGCTACTCCCTTGTTGGTGTGAGCAAATTACGTATACAATACCATCTTTTATATATTCTTTAAAGCGGTATGCTCTTTTGAACCATGCATATCTCTGTTATAATCAAATCAATATGCAGGAAAAAACAGTAAAAATGGAAGCAATCGTAAGCCTTGCGAAGCGTCGTGGTTTTATATTTCAGGCATCAGAAATTTATGGTGGTCTTGCTGGATTTTGGGACTACGGCCCTCTGGGCGTTGAAATTTTGAATAAACTTAAAGCTGAATGGTGGCGCGCAATGGTCACTGAAGCGGATAATATTTTTGGCGTTGACGGTGCCATTATTCAAAACCCAAAGCTATGGGAGGCAAGTGGTCATGTGGCTGGCTTTACCGATCCTATGGTAGAGGATCTCGTTACAAAAAAGCGCTATCGTGCTGATCATCTTGCGGGTGTTGATTCGACAGACTTAATTGAACTCAAGGAACTGTTAAGGGATAAAGTCTCACCTGACGGTAATCCGCTTAGTGAACCGCGCTATTTTAATATGATGATGCAAACATGGGTAGGACCGGTACAGGATAACTCAGCGGTAGCTTATTTGCGTCCAGAGACGGCTGGGTCTATTTTTACTAACTATCAAAATGTACGTGAAACCATGCGTACAAAGTTACCATTTGGTATTGCGCAAGTAGGTAAGGCGTTTCGCAACGAAATTTCGCCGCGTGATTTTATTTTTCGTGTGCGTGAACTCGAACAAATGGAAATGCAATATTTTATTCGTCCAAGCGAACAAGAAAACACGTATGAAGCATGGCGAGAATTTGCTTGGAAGTTCCTCGTAGAGCGTCTCGGTATTCGTGAAGAAAACTTACAGTGGCACGAACATGACGAAAACGAGCGTGCACATTATGCCTCTGCGGCGCATGATATCTATTTTAAGTTTCCACAAGGCTTTAAGGAGCTTTGGGGAACGCATAATCGTACCGATTTTGACCTTACGAATCATCAGAAAGCGAGCGGAAAAGATCTTACGTACTTTGATGATGCTACGAATGAGCGCTTTATTCCATATGTTATAGAAAGTTCGGTTGGTGCCGGCCGTATGCTGCTCGCTGTACTGGTAGATGCTTATCATGAAGAAGAGATTAATGGTGACACTCGTGTTGTACTTAAGCTCAAACCCGAGCTTGCGCCATATCGCTTTGCCGTATCCCCACTCCTTAAAAATAAGCCAGAATTAGTTGAAAAAGCTCGTGTGGTTTACCGCTCCTTAAAGAAAAAATACGGCAACGTTGTTTGGGATGACAACGGCAATATTGGAAAACGCTATCGTCGTCAAGACGAGATCGGGACGCCTGCTTGTATAGTTATTGATTTTGATACGCTCGAGAATAATACCGTTACGGTTCGTGATCGTGATACTACCGAGCAGCGTCGTGTTGCAATAAGCGATTTGTAGGTATTTTCGATGTTGTTACTGCTCGCGCCATCTAAAACAATGGATGTGACGTCGAACTTTCCTGATTTTGTAGAACCAACGAAACCTATATTTATAGATGACGCTGCAAAGATTGTTGCTGCCATAAATAGGCTTGATAAAACTGCCATTGTAACTCATATGCATGTGAGCAGCGACATCGCGGCGCGGGTGTACACCATGTACAAGACTTGGAATAAAGTAGGTGTGAAGCCTGCGTTATGGGCGTATAGAGGCGATGTTTATAAGGGTATGAAAGCAGATATGTTAGATGAATCGCATGCGCTTTGGGCGCAAGATCATCTTCTTATTATGAGTGGTCTTTATGGTATTGTGCGTCCCTTTGACGCTATAAACGGATATCGTCTAGAAATGAAAGCTGCACTTCCACTAGGTAAGGTAAAAAATATGTATGAATTTTGGGGTAAAAAGCTAGGGCAGTACGTAGCAAATCACGCGAACGGCTTGGTGTATAATTTATCCTCTGACGAATACGCGCGGCCGGTAACAAAATACCTTCCAAGAGAAGTACGGGTAATCACGCCGGTATTTTATGATCATCGTCCAAACGGTACGGTAGGAAAGGCACCTATTTATAACAAAATGATGCGAGGTGTGCTGGCGAGATGGATGATTGATAATCGCATTGAAGCTCCTGAAGAACTACGGCGGTTTTCTGTGCATGGGTATCAGTACGATGAGACACGAAGCGCTTCAAACGCCCCAGCCTTTTATAGAGAAAAAATGATCCCCCTTGTTTTTTAAAGAGGTAGCAACACGTCGTTACTTTGATTGTTTTGGAAATAGATAATTTACTGCAACCAAAAGCATGACGGTAATTTGGGTAATGGTAGCGGTAATAATAAGCTTAAAACTCCATTCTTCAAGGCGAAAATGCCAGAGATTGGTCGCCTGAAGAAACGCAAATATAAATACAATACCTGTTTCGCCAGTAAGAAGCTGAAAAAGTCGTGCCAAGGTAGTTCGTTTTAATTGAATATCTTGCTCGATATCATCGTTTTTGAGTCGCTTTTCGCGAATGATTTCGTTAGTAATACTCGTTGGCGTTCCAAGTTGAGGCTGGGTGTGTTCGGCCGTGTTTGCTACAAGAGATCGGAAGAGCGTCGTGGTGGGGAAGAG
>CAZTOK010000005.1:53078-61513 GCA_964615445.1 uncultured Candidatus Saccharibacteria bacterium
AATCATCTTGTTTCTTTTTTCGTGGCATCAGCTTATTAGCCCTAGCCCTGCAAGACGCACGCTCATTGCAACCGTTGGCACATTGAATATCTTTGCGCAACGCTCGATGTCAGTTGTGGCGCCCCAAGCTTCTTCAACCAGTGTTTGCGGCATAAGTAAACTCAGCGCAAAGCAATTCGCTTCACTTTCGAGCTGCCCTTGAGCGCTAAAAAGTGTATCTTTATCAATTAATCCTTTTTCTTTTTGAAGAACATCTTTGTGCAAAAAATAATGGCCAAGACTGTGGGCGAGTGCAAAGTGCTGGTGGCTTGATTGCTTTTCGGAATTAATTAAAACGCTGTATGTTTTTTCATCAGGCTCATACAGAGTGACACCAGTGATGGTAGGGTTTTCAAGATCCGCAAAAAAGATATTAAGGTCTTGATATAGATGTGTCACTATTTCGTGTGGAAATGGTGCCACCTTTTGTGGATTTAGTTGTTGGGCGTAGGCTTCGCCAAGTAGCTCGATCTCTTTCACTACCTGTAGTGTAGACTACCCTCGTAGCCATAACAAGTAGGAGTAGGGTATGAGAGGAGCCCTGCGATGCAGGACTCCTCTCATGGAGTGGATTTCTGCAAGCAGGGCTATTACGGAACCATGAAGTTACATACGCTCAGCACACGGCCGAACGGGGGCTGGCCCATGTAGTAGGCGAACGATACGTTCAATCCTCGCGGAAGGTCACGGTAAATCATGCTTTCGACGACGGACCTTCCGAAGGGCGTGTCGTGCTCGATGGCGACAATGGGGTTCTCGGTTGGCCTGTTGGCGTTGTAGGCGTACATGAGCATCATGAGATATGTGAAAAGGCGTTCTGGATCGGCTGTAGCCAAGTGTGCAAGCTCCAGGCCACTCATCTCGCGCAGCCTGTTCATGATCTGCGTGCAGGTGGCTTCGTCTGTCACGAAACGGAAGAGGTTCACGATACGCTCCCTTGATCGGTCGAATAGTTCCGTTGATGATTATAACATAAAAGTGATATATATCAATGGATGAGTTTTTTGATATACTAACTACATGAAAGCAATTTGGAAAAATACAGTTATCGCAGAAGCACCAAAGGAAAAGCTTATACGTATTGAAGGCAATTGGTATTTTCCGCCAAATGCAATTAAGCGGGAATATTTTAAAGAGAGTGATCATCATACTATTTGTCCTTGGAAGGGTGAGGCAAGCTACTACGATGTGGCTGTGGATGGTGAAACAAATGAGTTTGGAGCATGGTATTATCCGGAACCAAAAAACGGCTCTGTAGAGCGCGTTGGAAAAGATTTTGCAAATTATGTTGCGTTTTGGAATGGGATTGAAGTAGCAGAGTAAATTCTGGGAAATACGACAGGCAGACCTGTAGATGCGTAAGTGCATCCTAAAGAGGGTCTGCCTGTCGTATTCACCTAAGTAGTTTACACAGTGGCGAACTTGATGTTCTCGCGCATCTGGCGCGCCACGGTGTAGAAGTACAGGCTCAGGAAGTTCACCAGTCGCTGGACGATGGCGTCCCAGACGAAGGCGAATTCCTCGGTTGCGAAGTCTGAGTCGTTGGTGTACGGATTAACGTAGGCCAGCATCCCCATGGTGACGGGGACCCGGATGGTGCCAACCTCGATGATTGCGCAGCCCCACGTGGTGTGAGACACCTGGGCGCCGATGTCGTTAATGAACGCGCCGACATAGGTTGCGTGCGTCACCAGCAGTTGGTTGACCTCATTCATGGTGTCCCGAAACGCGTTGATGATCGTTGGGTTGGAGTTGTTCTTGCGAATAAGCTCGATGAGCTCCGTGATGTCCAGGACCATGGTCGCGTTGGAAAACGTGCCCGTGCTCATGGGGTAGGGCCTCTCTTTAGAAGGTCTGCTTGTCGATGCTCGTACTTACTAACAAGCAGTAGTACTTAATATTATTTTAGCATAAATCATACAAAATATCAAATATGATATGCTAATGTGCATATGAATACTGAAATTGAAGTGAAGTTCCTTAACATTGATCACAATGCCATGCGAGATACACTGCGTGCAATAGGAGCTATATGTGAACAGCCAATGCGGCTTATGCGCCGCGTTACTATTGACGCTCCTGTTATGAAAGAGAAAAACGCCTATCTCCGCGTGCGTGACGAAGGCCATCAGGTCACTTTAACTTATAAACAGTTTGATGCGCTTGCCATTGATGGAGCTAAGGAAATTGAAGAGGTGGTAGAAGATTTTGATGCCACCATCGCTATTTTGAAGGCGGCTGGCCTACCATATAGCTCATTCCAAGAGTCAAAGCGCGAAACCTGGAAATTAAATGATATTGAAATCGTTCTTGATGAATGGCCGTGGCTTAATCCATATATAGAAATTGAAGCGGATAGTCAGGAAAAATTACAACACACGGCAAAATTATTGCAGCTTGACTGGAATAGTGCGGCATTCGGTGATGTTATGGTGGCGTATCGTGCGCAGTATCTGCATCTGAACGAACACGATACTATCGGTACTATTCCGGAGGCAAAATTTGGCATGCCGCTACCTGACTTATTGAAGCCATAACTGCTCTGCACCTCTGATGCGTATATTGCACAGCCTTCATTTGCTCGATATAATAGAACTAACCTTAGTGGAGGACGTGTAACCATGAAGGACGAAAACTCAACTGAATTTGGTGAGTTGCCAGTGCAGTTTCCTGTACAAGGATCGCGCTACAACTCGTTGATACGTTCCAGTAAACGGCTTGGCCGTATTGCGACGCGTGCGCTCGGAGATATTAAGCAAGTGCTCCATAAAGAGATAATCTTGCCTCAGCCTGCTGAGAAAATCATGGATAATCTTGCGCGAATTCCTGGCTTGAAAACAAAAAAGAAAAAACTTGATGAAATAGATGCCCTTAAAAAGGTAGTAAAGCGGTCCCATGAGGTTCTGGCGCGTGCCAGGACCGTTTTTCCAATGCAGCTATTTCCTGATAGAATCGTGATAGATCGTACTAAAATTACCATCACACGACGCGATTTTTTCTGGACGTCAAATGTGATTGGTATTCGCATAGAAGACATTTTAAATGTTACTTGTAGTGTTGGCCCGCTGTTCGGATCGGTAAACGTAGCAAGTCGCGTGATGAGCTCGATTGACCATTTTTCGATTAACTTTTTGTGGCGAAGTGATGCAATTTATCTAAAGGATGTTATCCAGGGCTATATGATTGCCAAACACAATAAAATCGACACAGCAGAACTCTCAAAGAAGGAGCTTCTTGAGACTCTTGTTGAACTTGGCCACGACGCTGAACCGCAGTAGCGTATACTTAAAGGATGACCGTATATTATACCGATGGCAGCTGCAGTCCGAACCCTGGACCGGGCGGATTTGCCGTTATTAAAAACATGCAGCCAGTAGTGTTGGGAAAAGAAGCCGATTCAACAAATATTCGTATGGAAGGGAAGGCGCTTACTGCTGCGCTACTACACGCCAATGGTGAAGCCTGCGAAATTTACACTGATAGTGAATTTTGGATTAATGTTATTACGAAGTGGTCGCTTGGTTGGGAAAAGAATGGTTGGAAAAAGAAAGGTGGCGAGATTAAAAATCTTGATATCGTAAAGGAGGTCTGTTCACTTTATCGACATTCTCATGCTCAATTAGTGTGGGTACGTGGGCATAATAACGACCCGGGTAATGAGATGGCAGACGAGTGGGCTAATAAAGCCCGAGAAGGCGCTACATTGTCATGATGACTGCAAAAGAGGTAGAGAAAGCATTGCAGGTTCATGCAGATGCAGAAGATGCAATATTTTTGCAGCGATATTTCAAAACCGGCGAGGGTGAATATGGTGCGGGTGATACTTTTATTGGTATTCGTGTACCTGCAATCCGGGCAATTTGTAAAAAGTTTAAAGACTTGCCGCTTCCAGAAATTGAAAAATTACTTGCAAGTCATGTTCATGAACACCGGGTAGCTGCAGTTATTTTTCTTGCGAACCAATTTGCTAGCGGGCCGGTTGATACTCAAAAGCAAATTTTCGATGTATACATAAAAAATGTATACGAGGGTCGAATAAATAATTGGGATATTGTCGATATTTCAGCAGAGTTTATTATTGGCGAATATCTGCGAGATAAACCTCGGGATCTATTATTCGAAATGGCCAAAAGCGATAATATTTGGCAGCGACGTGTGGCAATATTAAGCGCATTCCAGTTCGTAAAAAGTGGTGATGCCTCGACCACATTGGCACTTGCTGAAATATTGCTTCATGATCCACACGATCTTATTCAAAAAGCAGTTGGCTGGATGCTCCGAGAAGTGGGTAAGCGTTGTGATGAATCGCTCCTCCTTTTATTCCTTGAAAAAAACGCTAAAATCATGCCGCGAACTATGCTGCGGTATGCTGTTGAACGGTTGTCGTCTGAGCAAAAAGCTCGCTTTATGGCGCGTTAGAGAGGATTGTAGCCTGCTTCCAAACAAGATCGAATAACTGTTTATGTTGCTTGGCAAGCTGTTCATTGTAAACTTCAATACCAAAAATATCATCTTTTTCATAGCAGAGCAGTGCGACACAATTGTTATAAATGTATGTCTCAAACTGAATATGAAACTCTTTAGGACTAATATATCGAGCGCTTGCGAGAGTCTGATATCCTTCGCTTTTAGTCTGTAACTTCCAGTTTGGATTATTCGTAAGATCGAAGCTTGTAAGTTGTTTTTCCGCCCAAGTTTGGTGCAGTTTTTCGGCAAAATGGTTACCCAGATGTGTCGAGAGAGATTCAAGCTCAAAAACGCGAAATTCCTTGTCCGCTTTAGTGAGGTTGAAATTCATTTGCTTTAACCCATCCACACCGCGATATTCGATGACCTTTGATGTCTGTGGCGACTGATACTGTAGTCGCGAAAGCAGATGTTGCACGGCGGGTAGGTTGGTCTGTAGATTTTCTGCTGCACGTCGTTTCTCGGCTACTAAAAAAGCCAGTACGTCTGGTGGCTGTGCCTCGTAGCTCGTACCGTAATGGCGTTCGTGAATAGTAACGAGTTGCTTAGTTGCCAATGATTCAAGAAGAGGGTAGAGTTTAGTGCGGCCCGTTTTAAGGTTGCGACTCAGTGAAAGAACCGTTTGTGGCCCCAGTTGAAGGAGATGTATATAAGCTTCCGTTTGCTCGGCTGAAATATCTAAATGTTTTAAATAGGTGACAACTTTTTGCCTAAGTGAGTTTTCCACATTCATGCTTTTAGTGTAGCAAACAAATGTCTGTCGATACAGACAACTTTTTTACATTAAATCACGGTACAATTACTATACAAGTATGAAAGAAGTGATTATTGTTATTAGCAGCATTGTGAGTCTAATGGGAACCATCCCCTATATTAGGGATATCTTAAAAGGCAAAACGAAACCACGAATTGTATCGTGGTTGACATGGGCGGTCCTTACGGGAATTGCCACTGCTGCATCGTTTGTTGATCATCAATATCCAAGTGCTATTTTGGCTACATGTATGACGCTCAACGCGCTCGCTGTAGTCGTGCTCGGCATTATAAAACATGGCCGAGTGTTGTTTGATAGATTTGATATTGTGTGCCAGCTGCTTGTGGTAGTTGGACTTGCTACTTGGTATGTTTTTCAATCGCCCGCAGTAGCAGTGATTGCTGTTATTGTTATCGATGCAATTGCGGGACTACCGACACTTCGTCATGCTTGGCGCTACCCGAAGAAGAAACAGCCTTTAATTTCGCGACAGCCTCAATTGCGAGTATTCTAACACTCCTTGTGGTTAACAGTCTTTCTATTACTGCGATTGGCTATCCGCTCTATCTCGTATTTTTTAATGGTTTTGTTGTGTATCTCATTGTTAGGCGTCGGTCAGGTCGATAATGCTCGTGCTAAAATAAGATAGAAGGAGGCGACACGGAGAATGACTGAATCATACGACTTTTCAGGGTTAAAAGCGATCTATTTTAACGGTACGCTTAAAAAATCGCCAGAGGTGAGCAATACCGAAGGCTTACTTCATGCAAGTATGGGACTCATGGAAAAGCATGGGGTCAAAACTGAGCTTATCCGTACCATTGACCACGATATTGCCACTGGTGTGTATCCAGATATGCGCGAACATGGCTGGAAGATGGATGAATG
Source organism: uncultured Candidatus Saccharibacteria bacterium (assembly GCA_964615445.1). Taxonomy (GTDB): domain Bacteria; phylum Patescibacteriota; class Saccharimonadia; order Saccharimonadales; family Saccharimonadaceae; genus JALRBM01. Next base: position 59,227 of record CAZTOK010000005.1, read on the forward strand.
GCCGAAACTTTATAAAAAAGTGCAGACAGCAGATATTTTAGTGGTATGTGGCCCCATTTGGTTGGGTGATAATAGCTCGCAGACGAAAAAACTTATTGAACGCCTTTATGCCAATTCAAGTGAGCTAAATGAAAAAGGACAATATGCCTATTACGGTAAAGTAGGTGGTGCTATTATTACCGGCAATGAAGATGGACTTAAACATTGTGCTATGAACATTTTGTACAGTTTGCAGCATATTGGCTATACTATTCCACCGCAAGCAGATGCTGGCTGGATAGGCGAGGTAGGACCGGGGCCAAGTTATCTTGACGAGGGTTCGGGTGGTCCGGAGAATGATTTTACGAATCGTAATATTACGTTTATGACATACAATCTTATGCATATGGCAAAATTGCTTAAAAATGCGGGTGGCGTTCCGGCATATGGAAACCAGCAGGCAAAATGGAAGCATGGCGATCATTTTGGCTATGAAAATCCTGAATATCGCTGAAGATATAAAGTGAAAACCCCGCAATAAATGCCAGGGCTTTCACGTAGAAGTGTTTAGCGTAGCATGTGCGGGGAGTTTAGGCTAAAGGAACTATGACCCTTCGACTACTGATGAATTGAGCGTACTTTCATCTTGCATAAATAGTGTCACGAGCTCTCGTATGCTTGGAAAAACAATCGTTAAATGACCTTCATCGATTCGAATGCTATGAAGTCGAATGAAGACTTCGTAAGTTAGATTATCATCTTTAACCCATTGAACGCCGCTTGGAAATTCTATATTTTCCGCCATCCAGTCGAGAGTAACGACAAATGCCTGATTTGCTACGTCAATTGTAGCGATTTGACCTCTGAAGAGATACTTGCCGTCCATGTTTTTAATTTCAATCTGGCCGCCAACAAACGGCGCAACAAGTTCTGCCGTAAGCTCCATGAATCTCTCCTAGGTTCCGGAAGTTCCTGGGTGAATTATATAGTATCTCTAGAGGAGAAATATAAAAAATCTAGCGTTTTATAAACAATATCGCTACAATAAATACAGTTACAACAGAAAGTTAGAATATGGAAACCGAAAATCGAGAAACGACCGATATTTTTTTGTGGGCAAATAACACTGATGCTATTAAAAATGAGCTAGACGTTGAATTTTTTTTGTTTAACAAAAATTACACGCCTTATAGTACTAACTTTACTAGCGATTTGAATGCGCAAATTAAGCCACTCTTTTTGTTTGATCTTATTAACTTTGTCAATATGGGCGCCGGGACGGGCCTTTCGGTACGTGATTACGAGCTGTCTGACGGTGAAGAAAATACGTTACTTCGAACAGATCTTGCAAAAGTTGGTCGTGCCGAAACACTCATTCATCTAATTGAAAAAGAGCGACATGATATTGTAGAGTTTAGCCAAGAAGAGCACGAATTCAAGCGTATTAAAGGAATTGTGGCTCGCTTTACTCTCAAAGACTCACCGAACAAGGCATTCTATGCCATTAAGGCAATTAGCCAGGGAAATGTACTGAGTGGCGCAACCAGCTGGGAGTTTCGAGAAGGAAAGTTTGGTGCATTCCAAGCGGATGTTGGCCTTAAAATGCCAAGTGATAATCAAGTACTTATCATTAATCAAGATATCTTTGTGTTTAATCAAGGAAAATTTGAAAAACTATTTAATTATGATTACAAAAAGCAGGCGCTGGCAGACCAAAAAGTAGCAGAGATTGAAAAGCAATTTAAATTAAGCTTTCCTGATGGGCTTGATCTTCAAACGCTTGTACGTGACCGTAAAAAAATAGTTAATAAACTGCAGAAAATGGAAATAGGCACTATTACACAGGAACAAGCAGTCGAATATGCTGATACAATGCAGCTTGAGCTTATGACCGATGATGCTGGTGCGATTATAATTATGGATGGCAATGACCTCGATATGTTTGTAAATCTTATTAACGAAGATTATATTACGAGTGAAATAACAGGGAAGCGCTACGAGATTAAAAGCAAAAAGCTGCTTGATGAGCCTGACGGTGAACCGCCAAGGGGGTGATATCTTTTGTAATTTCGGTAGGAGCCTCGGAAGAGAGACTCCTACCGATCTGATTATCATTGTTGGGATGTAGTCGTAATAGCTTACGAACTTGGTTGGTGTCAAAAGGAGAACCACGATCGCGCCTGGGTGCATACGCCACGCTTAACCTTGCTACCCCTAACTTTAGTAGAATCAGGATTTAATAATTATACAAACAATGTTTTATATTAAGTACAAGAGAAAAGAGCCCGCTTCAAGAAGCGGTAAGACA
>CAZTOK010000006.1:0-36938 GCA_964615445.1 uncultured Candidatus Saccharibacteria bacterium
GCCTAGTTTGGGTGCAAAGCTGAACGATTCTGCAAGGTGAAGCACCTGTGCCCGACTACCGGTGAGTGGTGCCTGTCCGTAGAGCAGTTCTACCAGGCTTTGTTTTTTGTCCTCTGCGCGGAGCCATATAACACCGGTGCTTGTCCGAACTCGGTAGCAAGTGCTTCCATCCGCTAACTCATATGGCTCTGCCCAACACAAAAAGCCGGGCATGCTGCCATCTTCAGATAGGTAGGCGGCGGTACCATTGGTGATGTCAATGGTCGGAGAAACGATCGCCTCTATGCGAACGCGTCCGACATATCCATGCTGGCTTGTAGGGATCTCACTTGAAACATGCCAGGTGTATTCCCCTAGCGTAGCTTCGCCAATCGCACTCACATCTACATAAGGCAACCATAGCTTGTCGTCGAGCGGTGCTGCGACGATAGTTCGATCGGCACCGTATGGATGGTAAGAAGTTTGCACCCAATGCGTATTGCACGTAAATTGCTGGCAAACATTATTAAGTAAGGCGGATACATGAGGCGTGGCCAAACGCTCCGCATAGTACACCAGACCTTCTATCTCCACGACTCCTCCTGATTTATCTGGGAAGGAACGTATGTACTATACAATCTAAGACTGTTTTATTCAATAAAAAGAAATCCGCGGCATCCTTCTTGTAATTTGGTATTATTTATATATGGCAAAATCAATTCTTCCATGGCGACCCGAAAGTGAAATTGATACGAGTCGTCTTTTAACGTTTAGTGACGGTGTGATTGCCGTCATCATTACTATTTTAGTACTGGAATTTAAGGTGCCGTCTGGCGGCGAACTGCACGATTTGCAACCGCTCATCCCTTCGGTGCTTGTGTACTTACTGAGCTTTAGGCAGATTGCCACGTATTGGGCGAATCATCATCACCTCTTACGACTAGCTCGCCAGGCCAATAGTCGACTTATTTGGGCAAACCTTAACCTATTATTTGTCATTTCGTTTATACCGTTTACCACTACGTGGCTTGGTGAGCATTACAATCAACCATGGCCCGTGGCGCTATATGGATTCGTAGCGCTTATGGCCGGCATAGCATACAACTTTTTGCAACGCGCTGTCCTTGCTGAGTACCCGTCTGATGTTATTCGGCGTACGCGTTTTAGTCGTGATATTAAGGGGAAGTTGTCACTTTTAGCATATGCCGCCGCAACGCTTCTTGCCTTTGTAAATGTGTGGCTGTCGATTGGTTTATATGTTGCGGTTGCTATTGCGTGGTCGGTGCCAGAGCGTCGCATTCAGGACATGACAACAAAATAAAAATAACTATAACTATTTCATTTTTTCATGGTGGGTTTATGGTAAGATGAATAGCGTTATTTTACATCTGTTATATGTCTATGAAGCGTTTGCAAAATCTTGAACCGCCCTTCGAGCTGAATACCGTCCGCACGGAGATTCTTGCTCTTAATCAACCGTCAAATTACATCGATCTTGTAAAGCCACAAGATGGTGGAGATAACGAGATTCTCCACGTGATACGACGAAAGGTTAATAATCACCGTACAATACCGCAAGAGCTTTTGGTAATTGGATCTAAGCATCGTACTGATTATACCCACTGGTATTACAGAGATTATATGCTTCTTATGAAGGATTGGGAGCGGCGTACGCGTGATGTGGGCAGGCGTGTACTTGTGCGTGAAGGGGCATTTCCATTTTGGAGCGGTTTACATAGTGGGGTTGATGCTACTACGAGCATTGGAAGTGGATCAGATGCTGGACTTGCGAATATGTTTGCTCGTTCTCATGACATTCCTATGGTGAGCGGCGATTTTCCTTATTACGGCGATATTGTGGCGCAGGCAACACTTTATCCGGAGCGTATTGATGAGATAATTACCTACTACAGTATGCGTGAAATTCCTATTTACGCGCGCATGGAATCGTCGAATATGTCGTTTGAAGAATTCTTTAAGCAGCGACTTGAAATGCTTCAGCGCAATATGGGTAAGTTAGCAATGACAACATACGTTCCCGATAGACTCGATTTTTCATACGATACAGTGTTAGACCTTCACCGAAAGTTCTTTAATGGCGAAGATCCCAATCTGGGGCTTACCGATACGTACTTAAATTACACTGTGGCTGACCTCGGTGATGAAGAGCTGCGGAAAAAAGATGTAGCCCGAGTTGCTATTGACCGCATGAACTTAAGCGATGCCCATCTGCTTTTGATGATTCAGTATCAGATCCGACAGGGACGAGATGTCATGACTATATTTGGCAATCATCATACATTAGCGATCTGTCGAGCACTTGGTGCCAATGCGGCTATGCACAGCGTGCCGCTGCCTCGTTACCCTGGCGTACGAGGAGATATTAAACGAGCATCTTGGAATCAAGCAGGGCGAACGAAGGATTTTCAGGATAGTGTTTTGATATATCCTCCCGAAGATACCCCTCAGAGGATACGGCCAGGAGAGCTAGAAAGCTATATGAGGCCAAAAGTACTTACTGAGGAGCATCGAAGCAAATATGCACACGTTTGGCCGAATCTACTGCCCTCACCGGGTGCTCATGTGCCGGATATGCTGCAGACCCAAGGTATTAAAGCGTTAGCTGGACTTGAAGAGGCGCGCCAGTTCGAGGATAACGCGTATATTACGCAGTTATGCCAAGAGCCTATTGAATGGCTTGGTGATATGTCGGAGCTTTTTCACATATTAGAATACGAAGGCGAAATGATACGGCCAGATCCAGAGCTAGCAGGTAAAAACGAAGATCTTGCAGGAATGCGAGGGTTTGACCCCCACGATTTAAGGGGTATAAGGCTGCTGCCCTCTTCTCGAATGATACTGACGAATGCAGAGCAACGAATTAAAGATATATTTGGGGGCGAAACTAGCACGGAACTTTCTAGTTGGCTCCAAACCGTAAGTGAAGTTATTGAGCGTACTTGTTGCTTGAAAGAACTTCCTGCGACCGTTGCTATTGACAGGATTAATATGATTACAAAACAGGTTGCGGGACTATGTAAGCTATTTCGTACAGTTCCTGCATTTTGTGAACTAGATTTGTCTGCGCGAGAGCAGTGCAGCTACGCGCTGAGCTTTTTAAGCGAATCTCTAAAAAAGGATTTCTGGCCATTAAAGCGACTTGATCGTATAGCGGATCTTCCCTATCATGTTCTCCCAGAATATATAGAATAACTAGATCTATTGCACTACTGAAAAGTCTACAGCAACGAAGTATATAGCTAGGTGGCTAGTGAATAATGAGTCGTAGCTGATCTTTACATTCGTCATGACCGTGCTCGACGTCATCACAGTACAAATTATGGTCTTTTTATGGTTGAAATAAGCATAAGCATGACGTAGTATATACGTAGGTATTTAAGTACTCGTGAGGCTTAAATGTATTCGCTTAGACATACGTCTGAAGCGTATTTTTTTGGTGTCAATTATCAGTAAGGGGGGCTACTGAATGGAACTAAAAACTATAGTGGGTGTTATTGCGGTTGGGCTTAATATGATAGCTTTTTGGCCGTACATCGTTGATACGCTTCGGCGTAAGACCAAGCCGCATATGTACAGCTGGTTGGTATGGACCCTTATTACAGGGATCGTATTTGTTGGTCAATTAGCTGACGGCGCAGGCGCAGGAGCGTGGTCGACGGGCATCACGACGGTTATTAATTTGGTTATTTTTCTTCTTTCGTTAAAATATGGTACGTCTGACATAACACTATCTGACAAAATATGCCTTGGGAGTGCAGGAGCCGTACTATTATTCTGGGCGCTTTCAAATTCAATGACACTATCGATAATAATGGTAACAATTGTTGACGTTTTGGCATTTGTTCCTACGATTAGAAAGAGTTACAAGAAACCTAAGGAGGAAACATTTATTACGTATCCGCTGAGTACAGTGCGATGTACTTTGGGAGTGTTGGCTATTGCTAATTACAGCGTTATAACGTGCCTGTACCCGGTGGCGATGTTCGCAATGTATGGGATTGTCACGGCTGTTCTTCTTTTTCGACAACCAGCTAATATGCATAAGTTACAATGGCGTTCGTTGAAACGTCACTATGCAAGCTACTTTCAATTGCAACAGTCACAATTTGAAACGCGCGTGGTCGACGAGTAACTAAAAAGTACAGCTTAATGCTTTTGCGGTAAACAAACATGTATGACCAATGGCTACTTGTACAGGACACCCCCTACTTATAGGTGGAGTAAATTCGGCAATAGGTCCGGCGGAGTTAATTTGTCCCGGTGTAAGGCCGTAAGTATTTTGGTCTCTTAGCTTTTGACGAAGATGTGTTTCTACCTCGGGTTTTAGGACGAATGTATCGGCGGGCTCATTGTATGTGAGGGTTGATGTAATCTGGTCCCAGCCTGGGTCTAGACCGCAGTGCAGCGCTCGCTGCAGCCAGCCGCCCTCGAGTGGTCTGGTCTCTATTTGCGAGACGGTATCCTCTCCCAAAACGTCAAAGCCAGTGAGTCGCATGGACTGCATGGCATATATAAACGAGGCGTTGCCAAGGGCACGTATAACAAACACTAATTTTGGCAGGTGTAGTTCGTCACCGATTGTGCGGTTTGCGGCGTCGGGTGCATAGTGCTGTAAAAAAGTATCATTTGCCACACCGGCGCTGAAGTTTGCGGCAAATGACAGTCCGTCCATAGCGTGGGCGCGGACAGCTTCGAGATCATCGGTTATACTGCCGCTTTCCGCTACCTTACGGGCAGAGGTATAGGTTAGAATGTCATCTTTATAAGGATAAAGATACGCTTCCGTAATACCATTTTGTCTATCGACATCGTTTACTAAGCCGTATCTTCGAGAGAGGAGTTTTTTGACGTATCGGTCAATATTAGGCTGCTTTGAAGAAGTAGCGATTTCTCTGTAAGTGTCCCAAAAATCTGGGGTATCACAGGCAGATAATAAAGCAGCACTCCAGTTTTCATATAATGGAGCGGCTGTCGTGTTCATCCAATTAACGCGTGCTTCTCGGGTCATTTCGTAATTACTAAAATTATTAAATTATATTGAGGTGTTGTCGGGGGTCTGATTTGCGTCAGACCCCCGAGGTGGTCAGCTCGTCGCAAGGTAACGGTAGGAGTCCTCCGTGTACACGTGGCAATTGCTGAGTGTTGCGGTAGCGCCGTCCATCGGTAATTGCGTCACGACGCTGGGCAATACGTGCTGTTTAAAGAGATCGTAGTGTCTGTAATAACCCCAAGACTCAAAAAACAGCAACAGATCGTCATATAGTGTGATTGCCGTGAAGAAAGTTGGGCCAGGGATACTTTCGTGTTCCAGGCCAGAGTTCCTCAGGGAGACATAGTATGAGACGAGCTCAACGGTTACTATGTTGGTCGGCAGCCGCAGTTTGGTAACAGAGTGGAATTCGTCATTGCTGGGACTGCCCTCTGTTATCAAAGCGAGCACGTCTGATAGCATAATAGCTTTAGGGTACATACGCTTATCGAAGTAGTCTCCTGCAAGCCAGGAGGTTTCGGCTGTGCGATAGTGGACTGCTGTCTCTCGAATAAGCTCAGTCTTCGGACTGTCGCTTTCGAAGATATCCAGCCGAAAGCTCGTGCCTGTACTTAATGACGGACTTAGTGTCTCATCGAACGTACCTGTGAGCGAGACAACTCGGCCGTACATGAGAACATTGAGATCGGCCTTGGTAACTCCGCTGTCGTCAAACGTCATCATGAGTGCACTGAACGGCTCTGCGACTTTTTTAGTCATCTGACTCTCCTCTTATTGAGATGTGTACCAGATGATTTGCTAATAATACGACAATTACCGAATAATTTCAATTGACTGCTCCACGGCATGCTGGTCATTTAATAAGCTTTTTATTATGTGGTATAGTTATTGCTTGGGACACCACCTCTATAAAGGAGTCAGGATGACTTGGCTAAGGCGGCATCGTTCTTCGCAAAACGAGCTTTCACGTATCACCTGGGATGAGCTACTGCAAAAATTTTGTCCAGGTACCCGAGTAAGGCTTGAAAGTGTGTGGTATTTTGTTACTAGTTCATACAGACTTCACGGAGAAGCAGGCTCGATTTGGATTATTACATTTCAAGCTGTAGATGGCAGAGCCTGCTGGCTGGAAATTCCCGAGTCGCATGATTCGCTTCATGTACTTTGTTGGACTTTTGTAGACTATGCGGGCAGCATGGAGCAAGCTGCACGGACACTTACAGTAACAGGCATAACTGCAGAGCCGAGTGCCTTTTATGCAGTAAGTGACAGTCATGTAAGGTATGTGTCTAATAGGGGTAAAGTTGGGTGGTATATGACGACTCGGTATCGGTCGGCAGAAGAACCGTGCTACGAAATTTCCATTGAATGTTATGATTATGGAGACATGACAATGAATGTTGCTCGTCCTATATCTATCCAAGACATTGTTGTCTTTGATCGCAATGACCGTAACTAGGATAGGAGCGTAAAAGTCCCTCTTCAGGCATGAAGAACCGCCGCCGCTACGTCGCATGGCGATGGAAAGGATGATACAGAACTGGGAGTCACTTGTATCACGCATGGCATGGGGTGTAATGGTGACCATTGACGGCATTCCCTATACCGTTACCGCTTGGTTTCAATTAAAAAGAGATAACTCTGTCACCTTCCCTACCTCATGGGTAACGATAGATCAACGTATGAACTAGCTCTAGAGCAATTTGGTACAGATCCGTGGCAAATGAGCTTCGGTCGTTCGGTTGCTCTTCAGAATATTACTCCTGCGTAGCAAATCCTTCCGCTGCTATCACGGACAATTTGATAGCAAGCGCCGCCGAGGAGCGCCCAATCCTCGGCATGACAGATTTTATGAATTAATAAGAGCTACTATGGAAGCTACCCAAACTAGATTATATATGATATAATCTTTCATTGTCTGCAAGTATCCATCTAACCTCCGAGGTGATGAAATGCTTCCATGGAAAAGGCCTAGGCCGCCGCAGTCATCTGGGTCGCCGCTCGATTGGGGGACTGGCCGTTCTTCTTCTGAGCTCGCGGAACTTTTAAGACCGGGCACGCGAGTGGCAATAGGCGAATATGCCTTCAGTGTAACTGATTCACTCGACTTTAAGGAAGTGCGGACGGAGGAGTTTCCGGATAGATTTTCTGACAACTGGGATTCGCGACGCGTCTTTCTTGATCAGGGACTCTGGTTTGAGTTCCATAGGATCAGCATGATGGGTGGCGTTTGGTGGTATGTGTCGTATACAGCCCCGGCAGGTGCCTGGCCGAGAGATTCTGTAAGTTTCAAAGATCATAACAACGTGGATCATATTCTCTTTGCTTCGGCGGGGGTAGGAAGAAGCATGTACCGCTGTTCGAATGGACGCACGGGTGTGCATTTCCGGCGTTGGTATAGCGATAATGCGACTAACCAACAGGCTTTGTTAGAGAAATTTGACGATGGAAATTGGATGCTAGGTGTATCTGCGGCTATTAGGATGGAAGATATTACTATTCTCTAGTTAAATATCCTCCCTGTCGCTATCACAGGATAATTTGATAGCAAGCGCCGCCGAGGAGCGCCCAATCCTCGGCACAATTAGAATTCTTCTGAATTGTAGGAATCATTGACATTCCTACTAAATGACATTATAATATATTAGACTGTTCATCCCTACATCTTCTGAAAGGAAGCTGTCATGACTGGATTGTGGGTCTTCCTCATCGTCGTGGTGGTGCTGTCGATTTTGGTTGCAGTTGTGGTGGGGTATTTCATCGAAAGCGTTGGCCTCGCCGTGACGGCTCTGGTGGTTTGCTTGTTGGCTTCTGGCGCGTTGACCTGGTGGAACTACGCAACTTTCTACGCCAACGACCACTGGGCTACGTGTCATGTCACCGGTAAAGATCGCGGCGCCAATGAAGGGTCGTACCGAATCTACACAAGCGACTGTGGACAGCTGTCGAACGAAGATTCTGTTCTTCGTCAGAAGTTCGACTCGGCCGATGTCTGGCAGAAGATTCCGGACAAGGGTTTGGTGACGTTCGAGATTGCCGGCTCCCGAATCGGTCCGATGTCGCAGTTCCCGAATGTGTTTGCAGTCGGATCAGTTCAAGGCTGAGAACTCGCCGCCTTCCCCTTAGATGCAAAAGCTGTCTCTAAGGGAGGCGGCTTTTGCATTTTTAGGTATTCCGGAACTTAAGTATGATATAAATAACTCTGTCTTGTAGTATCATGTATCCTTTCCACTGAGGTGATGAAAAGGCTTCGATTGGCAAAGATTCTAGCAGTTACTACCTCTTTTAAAATAGGGGGCGTTGGGGATACCTCCCCAACGCCCCCTTCTATCTAGTAAGCCGCATCAGCCCGCCATCACGCGGCGGAGCCGTCATGGCGTAGCGAATTTTTTCACCACTATGCGACGATGGCCGTTCTATGTTCGAAAACGTACGCAATAGTTCTGTCAGCATAACAACCCCAATACGCATGGCAAAATCTTCGCCAATGCACTTGCGTGCACCCTGACCAAACGGGAGGTGTGCCCTACGCTGTTCAGGGGTAAGCGACTCACTCGCCTTCGCGAGAAAATCATCAAATCCTTGCCAGTAGTTCGAATCATGGTGTGTGGCGTAGGGTGCCACGATGACCTGGTCGCCTGGTAGGAGTTCATGTTCGCCTAGCTTAACTTTCCTTGTCACATTACGAAAGTAGAGCGGAAATGCTGGATGATCGTGCGCTGCCGCTCGCATCCACAAGTACATGGGTTGAAATGCCTTTTGGTCATTCCAGGGGACCTCTTTTGTAGCGAGTGCGATCTGGCGCAGTCGTTCGTATTCTGTCGGACGCTCACTCAAACGAATAAGTGCCCACGCAAAAATGGTAGCCGTACTATCGTGGCCAGCCATAAGCATGGTAATGACTTGCTCGCGCAATTGTTTATCGGTAAGTTCTGGACTTGCTTCGATAAGTGTATCGAGTAACGTATCGCCTGGAAGTGTACCTTTTTTGAGTGCAATAATGCGGTCAATCTCCTTTTTTAAGGAGTCAATTGCCTTGCGATACCCGGTTCCGCCTGGCATCCATATTGGCAGAAAGACCCTTCCAGCCATACCAGCAAATACCTCTCCGGCAAGCTCAACAAGCCGTGTATGGTTGGTCTCTACGCCAAAAAGATACGCAGCAAGGAGGTGCATGTTAAGCTTTTTTGCCTCTTCGAAAATGGCAATGGGTTGAAATGTCGTATCCCACGCGGCCATGCGCTCCTGCCACATTGAGGCCGCCAGTGCTGTAGCTGGACCAAGGTTGTGACGTCGAAGCGATGGGTAGAGCAGCTCGTGTAGTTCTTCCCATAGCTTGTGGTCATTGACGGTAAAAAGCCCTTCATCGCCTAGCGCGCTTGCAATAGTTGCATACAGTGGTCCACCTTTGTCAAATGCATCAGCCCCTGTAATAAGAACCTGACGCAGAAGTTCTGGCTTGCTCACAATGTAGAAGCGAAGACCCAAAAGGGATAATTTTGTCATACCTCCTTTTCGGTGCGCGAGTATAGCGCTTGCTTCGGCTGGATTTTGTTGTAAAAGTGCACGCAAAAGCGGGAACATACCCACCTCTTTCTGAATAGATGAGGTACTCCTTTATAGTATAATAAATAATTTTGTTACTATACTACTATGAAGAAATACAATGATTTAGTTGATGCGTACATACATACACTTCCTGATTGGGAGCAGGAAATTTGTCATACACTTAGAGCTGTTATCCATAGTGTAGATGCGGATATTGAAGAGGAAATTAAACGAACAGATAAACCATATTTTGTTCTTAACGGTAATATATGCGCATTACTTGGCGCTAAGGACCATGTGAATCTTTTTGTCTATGACCCTACTGTGTCAGATCCACACCATCTTATTAATCAGGGTGCAAACAATGCCACGGCAAAGACGATCCAATTTTTCAAAAACGATGTTATTAACGAAGCAGCGCTCCGTGAGTTGCTTCAAGAAGTGGTGGCACACAATCGCAAGGGTGGTTGGCGTCGGATTAGTCAATAAGTGAAATAACAGTCCTTAGTATTCCCAGTGTTTTATCAGGTAAATAATTTATTATCAAATAAGATTAAGGAGAATGCAATGAAGGATGAAGTGACGAAACAAGAAGAAAGAGCTGACGAACAGACAATAGAGCTAATTCGCCATACATCACTAGGGACGAATAAGCCGCTCATTATTGGACTTGCTTGCGCGGGAGGCTTACTCCTTATTATTGTAAGTGTTGGCGCCACGCTCCTTTTTCATATGCTTAGATCAAATTTATCTTCTGCAATGACCCATCAGCCTGGCATTATGCGTCATATTGGAACAAGAGGTCATATGAACTATCCAAATCGTCAGGCAACAAACGCGACTCGAGGAGTTGTATTGTCGGTAACAAATGATGGGTTCACTATGGCAGGAAATGGTAAACAGTACACGGTAAAAACGACCAGTTCAACTACGTATAATACGCATGCCAAGTCGGTCGCAGTGAACGATTCGATCATTGTCGATGGTGCAAATACGAATGGTATTATTACCGCTACTCGCGTAAATGTTGAAAACCAGTAGGAGCTAGGAGGTACCTTGCAATACATAGTACGTATTGCTATACTGCAAGAGTGAAAGATACCCTACTGATTATTCGTCGTAATGCCGCCTCGCCTATTGTTATTGCCATTCTTATTCTCGCCGTCACACTTTTGCTACTTGGTGAAGGCAGAGATGCTTGGTTCATTTCGTTTGTTATCATTTTTAATACTTTGCTCGCCATTGTACAAGAAATACGTGCCATGCGTGCGCTAAAAAAGCTTGAACTTATGAGCGCGCCACGGGCTTATCGTAAAACGGGTAGCGGAACATTTGAAGAAGTATTGTACGACCAGCTCGTGGTTGACGATGTTATTAAACTGCAAACAGGTGATGAAGTTCCAGCCGATGGAACTATTCTTGAAAGCACAGGGCTTGAGGTTGATGAAAGTATGCTCACTGGAGAATCGGCTGCGGTTGAAAAGGCTGTTCACGATAGAGCATTTGCCGCAAGCACGATTGTAGCTGGTGTAGCCATGATGCAAGTGACGGCGGTAGGATCGGCAACTAAGGCCGGTGTTATGACGGCATCGCTTAAACGCTATCAACCACAGCTCACGCCATTGCAACGAGCCATTGCTCGCGCAATTACTGTGTTGACATACGGTGCGCTTGGTCTTGCGGCACTTATTTTTATCGTGTACTCGCTTGCTGGTGAGGATGCGGTGCATATTTTTAAAACTATTACTTCGGCTGCAGTCACGATTGTCCCAGAAGGATTATTACTCGCAAGCTCGCTTCTTCTTGCATTTGGCTCGCTAAAACTTGCTCAAGCACGTGTACTTCCGCAAAAACTTGCTGCCATTGAGGCTATGGCGCTTCTTTCTGTGCTATGTGTTGATAAAACAGGCACGCTCACGAGCGATGAAATTACGTTTGAACGCCTCCACTTTTTTCAAAAAATAACAAAGCAGGAAATGGTACGCATGCAGCAATTGATTGGCATAGCGGCACAAACAACAAGCGGTGGTAATGCTACAGGTGATGCGATTATTGCGGCTTTTCCTGTGCAAGAAAAATATGACATAATTGCGACGCTTGCCTTCTCATCTGCTCGAAAAATGAGTGGCGTGCGTGTAAAAATAAACAAAGAGGTCTATACGATTTGCATAGGCGCGCCAGAATTTTTAGGTCGCAAGGCTTTCCTTTCGACAAAAGAACAAAAGTATATCGATACTTTAACGGCCGAAGGCGCCCGTGTGCTCCTAGTCGCAGAATTTAGCGATCAAAAGACGGCCTTAAAGCAACTCACAGAGGGTCGTGCGGTAGGTGTGATTGTTCTTAAAAATCCGCTTCGGGTTGGCGTTGAAGAGACGGTTGCGTATCTACAAAGTAATAAGGTTAGTCTCCGGGTCATTAGTGGCGACAATCCAAAAACAGTTCAATATGTTGCCGCACAAGCAGGAATTCATGGTAGCGAACGCGTAATAACAGGTGCAGAACTAGCCGACCTCAATGAAAGAGACTGGCAAAAAACCGTCATGAAAACCACTATTTTTGCACGCGTGCTCCCAGAGCAGAAAGAGCGGCTTATTGCGACATTTAAAGAAGATGGTGTTTTTACAGGCATGGTTGGCGATGGTGTAAATGATGCGCTGGCGCTTAAAAAAGCCGACCTGGGTGTGGCTATGTATGCTGGTGCGGCTGCCTCGCGTCGCGTGGCAGACATTGTATTACTCGACAACTCGTTTACCTCCCTTCCTATGGGTATGCATCTTGGCAACCGGATTATGCAGGCTATTGAACTTATTGCGGTGCTTTTCTTCCATAAAATAATCTATAGCGTCCTTTTACTGCTCGCAACGTTGGCGCTTGGTATGCGCTTCCCCTTTGAGCCTCGTCATGTAACGTTTATGAATATTTTTCTTGTCACGCTTCCAACAATTATGTGGACGCTCTTCCCGCCAAAACCAAAACATCGCGTACAGCCCCAGCATTTTTGGCGAGATACGCTTTTTGCCGTGGCGCCAATCGCTGTTATTTCTGGACTCGCCGTAACGACCGTTTATTGGGTAACGGCCTACCTTTATCCACACAATCATGACAATGTGGCTACGACGACACTTATTGTCGCAACTTTCTTTGGCATTTATGCAGTCATTCTCGCTTCGAAAATTTTAGCAGTTGTCGATGATTTTTATTCATACACCGCACGTTTTCTCTATATTGGGGCTGCTATAGTTATGGCGTCGTTAAGTTTTGGGGTAAGGTTTATTCGCGATTTCTTTAGCTTTACGAATGTTAGCTGGACATACCTTTGGCCTGCTATATTAATTGTACTTATTGCTGCGCTACTTCAGTATAGGCTAGCGGTACATGCTGGAAGTCGCTTAAAACAAAAGAAATATAACGTTTAGTCGTCCTGCTTTTAAGGTAAAGAGGAGGCACTTTTTGCGCTGCGCTTGTTGTATCGCCAGCGACCAATGAATTTATGTATTTCAACGAGCAGAATGGGCACAACAAAGGCTATAGCTCCCGTAATAACCAGGTCACCGATAGCGACTGGCATAACATGGAGCAGATTAGCCAGCGGACCGAATACCGCCATAGTTTGGAGTAGCACTGCAATGCCAAGGCCAATGTAAAATGATTTGTTTATAACGCGCAGCCTCCTAAAAAGCGATTCGTGTTCGCTTCGGGTATTAAATGCATGTGCCCATTGCATAACGACAAGAGCGCTAAAAGCGATGGTGCGACCATACGATTCGCCGTACATGTCGCTGTACAATTTATATAAGAAGAGGGTTAAGCCGGCCATACTGAGCGCAACAAGCACCATACGCGAGATAAGGAACTTGTCGAGTATAGGTGTATTTGGACTTTTTGGTTTTTGCTGCATGGTAGCTGTTTCGCCAGGTTCAAGTCCAAGTGGTATTACCATGGAGGTATCAGTAACTAAGTTTACCCATAAAATCTGTACCGGCACGAGCGGAATGGGAAGGCCAATGACTAGTGATCCTAGTGCCGTCAAGACTTCTCCGGCGTTGGTAGCAAGAAGATAAAAAAGCATGCGGCGAATATTTGCAAAAATCGTGCGGCCTTCGCGCATGGCTTCAACAATACTCTTAAAGTTATCATCCATCAAAATGATGTCGCCCGCATCTTTTGCAATATGGGCTCCGCTGCCCATGGCAATGCCAACATGTGCGTTAGTGAGTGCTGGCACATCGTTGACGCCATCTCCTGTCATAGCGGTAATGTCACGTTTTTTAAGTAGGGCCAAAATGCGATATTTATGTTCAGGAATAACGCGTGAGAAAACGCGAATGTTATCAATCACGCGCTCAAGTGCTTCGTCGCTCATGACATGCATATGGCGACTATCAAACACCTGGTCGCGGCGCGCGACAATGCCGAGTTGTTTGCCAATATGGTACGCTGTTTCAAAATGGTCACCCGTAATCATGCGTACTGAAACGCCGGCAGCAAGTGCTGCTTTTACGGCTTGTCTGGCTTCGGGGCGAAGCACGTCGGCCACGGCAATAAAGCCGTCGAAGGTAAGTTTTTCATGTGAGGGCAGCTCATAAAGTGACGCAATAGGCCTTTTTAGAATGTGATGTGCTACGGCGATGACGCGGTATCCATTCGTGGTGAGCTTATGGAGCTGTAGACTCGCCTGTTCATGTTCGTTTTGGCTCATATCGCTTCGTTCAAGCACGTGTTCGGGCGCACCCTTTATAACGAGCTGGTAAGTGGTGCCGTTGTGCCACATATTTCCGCTCATAGATACGCTTTGGTCGAATGGAAAACGAGCGAGTGGCGCCTGATGTGGTTGAGCTATGCGATGATCCTCGGCGTACATTGTTAGCGCAGTGTCAAGTGGATCGTGCATTTTGTGTGATGAATGATTAATAGCCCGCGCAAATAAATGAGTAAATTCTTTTTTACTGCCAAATGGTACCCACATATCTTGAACGGTCAGCTGGTTTTTAGTAAGTGTGCCGGTTTTGTCGGTGGCAATGGTGGTAATAACACCAATGGTTTCAATAGCACGCATAGTGCGTACCAGGGCATTCTTAGCTGCCATGCGGCGCATGCCAAGCACAAGTACAACCGAAATGGCTACAGGTAAACTTTCTGGCACGGCACTTACGGATAGTGCGATAACAAAGCGCAGACTCTCGGTAATATCCATGCCACGCATGATAGAAAGGCTAAATGCGACGAGAGCAATGGCGGCGACAATACCAATAATCTGTGAAAGGAGTCTGTCAATTTTCTGTTGTACCGGACTTTCAGTGCTAGAGTTTTTACTAAGTGCAGCGAGTTGGCCAAACTCAGTTTCATTACCAGTAGCAATAATAACGGCACGAGCTTCGCCCGCCACAATAAACGATCCTTGGAAGAGCATATTAGTCTGCTCGTACACTTCCTTGTCTTCGCTCAGCTCCTCGGCTTGTTTATTCATCGGTTGCGATTCGCCTGTAAGCTGAGATTCGTCAACTCGAAGGTTTGTGGCAGTAATAATTCGTGCATCGGCGGGGATTTTTTCACCCTCACTAAGAACGATGATGTCACCAGGAACAAGCAGACTGGCGTCAAGCTGCGTGCCTACGTTGTCGCGTAAGGTTACAACTTTTTGAGCGTCATGCTGCCGAAGCGCGCGCAAAATACGCTCGGTTGAAAATCGCTGCACGTAATAAATAATGGCGCTTACTGTGATAATGACAGCGATAATAGTGGCATCGATAAACTCATGATGATACAAACTAATGCCATCGGCTACAAACAAAACAAGCATGAAGATACTTGCGAAAGGCTCGATTAATTTGCGCCATAGCGGCTCACCAGTAACCTTAATAACATTAAGACCATGAAGCTGTAGGCGCTCGGCAGCTTCACTTTTTGCAAGACCTTTTTCGGTTGTATCGAGCTCTTTAAGGCTAGCTCGCACGGTTTTTGTGTAGTAAAGCATTAGCCTCATTATAGCAAATTGCCCCTAAAAAATAAGCTGAGTCCTTTGGAGGCTCAGCTTATTTTGTTGCAACCTGGCTAAGCGATGCTAATAAGTTGCAATCTCGTGGTGGTAAGATGCGTACTCCACTCTACGATATCTTGAATTTGCTTACCAAGTAGCTTGCTACCAAGTGGACTTTTAATAGAAATTCGTCCGTCGCTTGGATTGGCTTCAATACTATCTACTAGAGTATAACGCACAATTCTACCGTTTGTGTCGAGCAAGTCAACGACGGAGCCAATTGCTACCTTAAGTGCATCTCGTTTGCGTGGTAATAATTTGGCTTTTAAAAGCGTTAGTTTGGTTTCAGCCAGATCGGTCTCGATACTTTCAATAGTTGCCAGCTGCTCGATGCGACTGAGGCGTTCGTCGCGCCCATCAGTTTTGTCAAGTTCTCTCAGCGCAGTCACTGCAACCTGATATTCATGTTCCAGGCGTAATACTTTCTTCTTCAGTTCCTTCATGCCTTTTTTGCTGATATATACGATGTTTGTAGAGTCCATATTGCTACGTCCCTCCTCTTTCAATGTTTATGTAGCCGTCTGTCACTCTCGCTACTCACCTATTATCTAATGCAATCCTGAGTGAATTCTGAAAATCGGCCGGACGTTGTATGAAGCACGACGCTATTTTTTGCTCGTGGTAATTTTCCCATCTTTTAGAGTAAAGGTACGATCGGTTTTACCAGCAATATCAAGGTCATGAGTGACGGCAACTATAGTTGTATTTTCACTACGCGATAAGCTATGGAGCAAATCAAAGATTTTTTTGCCGGTTTCGCTATCAAGGTTGCCGGTCGGCTCGTCAGCTAAAATGAGCGACGGCTTATTGGCGAGTGCTCGGGCAATCGAGACGCGCTGCTGTTGCCCGCCGCTGAGTCGTGTTGGTCTGCGAAGCTGTTCTTCATCGGTAAGGCCAACGGCCTCAAGTAACTCGGCTGCTCGTTCGGGCCGTTCATGTGCGGATGCGCCTCCAAATTCTAGCGCAAGCATAACGTTTTCGAGTGCCGAAAGATTTGGAATTAGATTGTAATGCTGAAATACAAACCCAATTTTGTGCGCACGGTACGCGGTCTGCTTGTTCGCAGAAAGATTTGCAATATCCACATCATCAACAACGATTTCACCACTCGTTGGAACGTCCAATGCGCCAAGCAAACTTAAAAGCGTGCTTTTGCCGCTGCCGCTTTTTCCAACAATTGACGCGAATTCTCCTGTATGTACCTCAAAGCTCGCATCACTTAATGCATGAACAGCGCCATGTGCGGCAGTAAATGTTTTAGTAAGATTTTTTACGACTAGCATAGGGGTCCTTTCTACTCTGTCCTCAGTACTTCAGCTGGACGAACACGGGCAATTGACCACGCTGGAATAGCGCTGCCAATGATAGCAATGAGGAAGATGACGCCAATACTGCTTGCGAAGATTTGAGGAGTGAGAGTGCTGTTTATAGTTTTAAAATTGGTAGCAAGTTGTGAACTGACTTGTTTGAGATTTCCGACGAACATGCGGCTTTCGCTACCGTGTGTTGCCCCGTCAATGCTTACTGCCGGACTTACTATACCGGTTGTTTGTGCATTGGTATTATTTGAAACAAGTGATTGTGTCATTGGACCGCTTGCGACAACTCCAATTCCAAGGCCGATGATACCGCCAATAATAGTCAGTGTCAGCGCTTCGGCCATAAACTGCACAATTACTTTGGCGTTTGTGCCACCAATAGCCTTAATAACGCCTATTTCACGACGACGTTCGCGCACAATCATAATCATCGAAAGTAAGATGATAATAGCACCAGCAATAGCCGCACCAATCACGCCAGTAAGCGCAAGGCTGGCAATATTTTCGAGGGGCGCAAGGCTATTTTGTGCCTCTTCTAATTGACTGGTAATATCTGCCGCGGTACCAAGCGAGCTTTTTAAGCTAGTGACAATACCAGCCACATTGTCACTGCTATCGGCTGTTGCAACAATGCTTGAGACATTCCCTACTTGTTTGGTGAGTGTCTGGACGGTGATAAGCGGCATAACAATACCGTTATCTTCAAATATATTGCCACTTGAGAAAATACCCTTCACGGTAATAGTTGTGCCGTAAGCGGTAAATGTACTTCCTAACGACAGATTATTTTTGTCGGCCAATGTTTTGCCCACAAGCGCAACATCATCACTGCTCGTGCCGTTGATCATCGCGCCACTAGTAAGTTTATCGTTCGTGACAATGGTAGTTGGATCGGTTGTGCCAGTAACATTTGTGCGTGGCGCTGGCATCTTGCGTGCTTGATTCGATTCTCCGTTTGGCGTGCTACCGCCCTCAGCATTTTCAAACCGTTGTTGGCGCAGACCAAAGCTACCAAGTGTAAATGAGGGTGTCAGGTTGGTATCGTTTGAACCGAGTTGGTCAGCCAAAGCCGAAACCACATTAGTGACATGAGAGGTGCTTGTAATAGCTTTTACTTGATCGGCAGTTAGCAGATTGCCACCACCCATACCACCCTGTATGCCAGCAGGGTTAATGGTTATCTTTGTAGCTGTTGTAGCTTTCACCTGATCAATTTTGGCGTTGACGCTACTACGCGCCACCAACATAGCAAGTACAAGGCCAATACTTATCGCTAGCATTAGTACAATTGCCCCAGACCTTACGGGGCTTCGAAGTGCGTTTCGTATGCCCCTACTTATGACATTCATAGTGTCTCCTTGTATTAGTTTGACACTCTGACGATACGTGGCTTTACTGATTTTTTGCTGGGTTTTGTGTAAATTTTGGCAGCAAAACTTTGAAGGTTGTGATAGTATTTGGCGCGCTGCTCACCGACAGCTCACCGTTATACAGCTCTACTATTTTTTTAGCAAGCGCAAGGCCAAGACCGTAGCCCTTTTTGTCACCCCCTGTTCGTGACGTGTCAGCCTGATAGAAACGGTCAAAAATATGTGGGAGGATATCTGCCGGAATACCCGGTCCACTGTTGCTTACAGTAAATCCAACTAGTTGTTTTTGCGCGATAAGTGTAATGGTTATAGAGGACCTTTCTGGGCTGTACTTTAGGGCGTTATCGAGCAAGATAGTAAGAAGCTCTTCTACGCTGGACATGTTAGCATTAACTGAAAGTGTCTTGTCTCCTTCAAATGTCACGCGCGCGGCCTCTTTTCCAAATCGTTCAGTGGCGCTCTTAATAGCCGGTTGAAGGAGCACTTTTTCACGCTTAATGCTAGCATGGTCAAGCTGCGAAAGCTGCAATAACATTTGCGAAAGTTTGGTGAGCTTATTTACCTCTTCGAGGTTACTTTTAAGTAGTTCGCGCATCTCTTCTTTTTTTAATTGTGGGTCGCGTAGAGCAACTTCAAGTTCGGTTTTCATACTCGCAAGTGGTGTGCGAAGTTCGTGACTAGCATCACTACTAAAACGTGTCTGTGCCTCGTGTGCTTCTTCAATCGGCTTCAATGTGCGACGAGCTAAATAATAACTGCCAAACCCGCCCGCTAGCCAAATGCAGGCATTTGTAATAATAAGCGATCCTATGAGGTTCCCTTCAGCTTCGTGCACCTGGGCGTCACGGATATTATTGAATTTGTTAAGACTTAAATTAAAGCTTGGCCGTGATGAACTTTGGATAGTACCAATGCGGTTGCCTACTTCGCTTGAAGCAATTGAATAAATAACCACGCTAAAAAGTAAACTTACCGCCACAATAATGGCAAGGTACCAGGCGGTTAGTTTAACGGTGGCTGATTCAAACATACTGGAGCTTACTCTGCCTGTAGCTTATAGCCAAATCCGCGAACCGTATGAATAAGCGGCGGCTGGGCTTTGAATGGTAAATCAATCTTAGCACGAAGGTATTTTATGTACACTTCTACGGTGTTTGGTAAAATGTCGGCGTCGTAATCCCATACGTGGCTAATAATGAGCTCTTTAGGGAGTGGACGGTTTTGGTTACGAAGAAGGTATTCGAGCAAAGCAAATTCCTTGCTGGTGAGCTGAATAGGCGTGTCGCCACGTTTTACTTCATATGTAATAGTGTTAAGCGATAGATTACCAATAGTTAAAACGGTCGACTGTTGCTCAACCGGACGACGAAGCAATGCGCGAACACGGGCTAGTAGTTCTTCGAGTGCAAATGGCTTCACGAGATAATCGTCGGCGCCACTATCGAGACCTTTCGTGCGATCACTGACACTTCCGAGTGCAGTTAAAAGAAGAACGGGCGTGTGAACCTTCTCATTTCGCATAGCTTTTACGATAGCGAGGCCGTCATATTCACCAGGTAGCATGCGGTCGATAATTGCCGCGTCGTAGGGCTCTGTCGTGGCCATGGCATAGCCCTCGTCGCCGTCGTAAGCGACGTCAACGGCGTAGTTTTCTTGCTCGAGCGCTTTTTTAAGCGCACGTGCAATTTTGTGTTCATCTTCAATCAACAAAATTCTCATACTATAAAGTGTACGTGTGACTCCTGAGACTATTCTGAGAGCGGGGTGTGAGTGTATTTTTCACCCCAAGCTTGCATAGCTTTTAGAATAGGCATAAGTTCGGTGCCCTTCTCGGTAAGTCTATATTCGCAACGGCTCGTGCTGTCGTGAGCAAGTTTTTGAATAATTCCTTCGTCTTCAAGTACGCTTAGGCGAGCTGAGAGCGTGCGTGGATTAATACCACCGACGAGGTCTTGCAGTTGGCAAAAACGTACTGTCGGCTCATTAATAAAATAACGCAGTAGTCGTGGAGTCCATTTATCACCTAAAATTTCAGTTGCTGCTTCAACGCAGCCCACCGTCTCTGTTTTCATAACTTTTACTATACATTCTCTAGTAAAAATGGTCAAGTTGGGGAACGGATCTCGAACTGGTCGATGAATATGTGGGTTGCTTTAAGCATAAGCAGTGCGTTACACTAAAAATATGCCGAAGAAATCTAAAAAAACTTCTGACTTCCAACCAATGCGCATGACTATCGTGGTCGCCGCTGCAGCTGCCGTTATTTTGGTAGTTTGTGCTGTTCTAGCCGTAGCACAGTTATGGTAATGCTAGTTTCTACGTCTAAGCACTTCGCTTAAGCTAAGGCGACGACTATATTCAAGTGCGCCAAACTTAAAGATGCGTACACCAATACTAATTGTAATGATTGTCGTCAAAATAAGCAGCGCAACCCCGCCCGCCGCCTCAGGAAGCGTAAGGTTGCCTACGGCGTTTCGTAGGAGCAATGGAATTGGTGATGTCAGTGGGAAATAACTAAGGATTTGTACAATTGTAGAATTTGGCGATGAAATGAATAGCGATGCGGCGTAGAGCGGGCCAAAGGTAAAGATCATCACCATGCCAAAGAAACTACTCGCCTCCTTGGCGGTAGGCATGGCAGCGCCGAGCGTCATAAGAATTCCCGTATACATAAAGAAACTAATAATAAAGATGATTGCACCAAGCGAAATAGCCAACGGGTCAAACGGAATACTTGAAAGATCAAGGCTTGGCAGTGACAATTGATCTTTAAAAATGAAATACCCAGCAATTATTGGAGTGAGTATGGTAACAAGCTGGATAAATGCTAGAAGCGTTAAAGAAAGTAGCTTGCCTATTAGCAATGTTGTGGGTTTGATGGTGGTAAGAATCATTTCAATAACGCGATTCTCCTTTTCCTCGGTAATACTGGTAAGGATTTGATTACCAAACGTCACGAGCATAAAGTAAAACAGCACCAAGAAAATACCAGGGGCGATAAGCTTTAAAAAGCCCTTGTCTTGCTGACCATCTTTAAAGGTGGTGGCGTTGTAGGTAACGCGACCTTGTAACACAGAACGCACGTTGGCATTTGTTGTTGTGGCGATAGATTGTTTTAGGAGATCTTGGGCTAAACTTTGATAGCGGTTATCATCGAATAGCCCTACTTCTTTTCCATATACCTCAACGCTGCCCTTGCTAATATCCTGCGGGTAGTAAAAATATGCGTCCAACGTCCCGTTTTTCACGGCGTCGATTCCGGCCTGCTTTGAAGGTACGGTTTGGGTATGGATAGCGCTTAGGATTTCTGGCGAGATAACATGCGAATCGTCGGTAATGGCGAGCGCATACTGCGCCTGCGTAAGTTGTTGGCTAAGTGTGTTAGTTGTTTTGTTTGAGAAGTAAATAATCATGCCAATAAGCGCACCAACCATGGGAATGGCAAGGGCGGCAATCCAGAAACTCTTCTTTTTAAGTGTACGAATGGTTTCAAATTTAATGACTGTTCGCAGATTATGCATGATCGACCTCCTTTTGGTTTGGTCGGCCATAAATGTCAACGAAGATGTCGTCAAGTGAAATCTGCTTTAGCTCAAACCGCGTATATGCTATTCCGGCACCGGTCAAAGAACGTTGAATGGCAAGTAAATCTGCTTTTGGTTCAAGTGTAGTCACCTTGCCATCTTTACGGTTAATTGTGTAGAGTTTTTCATTTTTTGGAATAGGACTGTCCGATATAACTTCGATGATATCTTCGCCATCAAAGTCCTTTTTAACCTGCTCGATTGTGCCGTATAATCGTGCCTTACCGTCTTTTAAAAGAAGAACGCGGTCGCACAAACGCTCCACCTCTTCCATTTGGTGAGTGACAAAAATAACCGTTGCTCCTTTTTTCTGGTGTTCTTCAATCATGTCCATGAGAAGGCGACGATTTACGGGGTCAAACCCTTTAGTTGGCTCGTCTAGAATAAGTAAATCTGGATCATTCATGATAGTAATGCCCAGTTGTACTTTTTGTTGTTGACCGCCCGAGAGTTTATCGAGCCGTATGTTCGCCTTGTCTTCAAGTCCAACTCGCGAAAGATAGTCAAGTGACCAATCCTTTGCCTCCTGAGCAGGCATGCCTTTTAGTTGACCAAAATACATCATAGTACTTAGTACATTCTCTTTTTTGTAGAGACCGCGCTCTTCCGGTAGGTAGCCAAGTTTTACTGCACCATCAACACGATAGGGTTGATTGCCAACATGCAAGCTGCCGCCTGACGGCTCATAAATGCCAAGCAGTGCACGAATGGTAGTAGTTTTACCAGAGCCATTACTACCTAAAAAGCCAAACGTCTCACCTTTGTTTACAGTAAAAGAAAGGTCATTAATAACAGTTGTTTTACCAAATTTCATAACGAAATGGTCAACATTAATAAGAGAGGTTTCGCCTGTCATTATTTCTCTATTATAACATGCTAACGGTAATTGATGAATTGCAGCGGAAAGTCGAAGTCCTGGACTTTTAAGGAAGAAATTGCTTTTTGAAGCTCATCTTTGCTGGCACCTGTTACGCGTACTGCGTCACCCTGGATTTGTGCTTTTACCTTCGGCACTTCATCGCGAAGAAGCTTAGTAATACTTTTGGCGTTATCCTGCGATAAGCCTTTTTTGAATGGAATTTCCCACGTGGTTTTGAGATTGCTTTCAACCGGTGCTTTAGAGAGGTCAAGCACCTTCGAACTTTGTTCGCGAGTGGCAAGTTTTTTACGAATTATGTCGAGTACGGCATCACATTGCCACTGGCCTGCGCCAATAATTTTAAAGCCAGTTTTATCACCAATCCACTCAATAGCGGCAGGTGTCCCTTTAAAATCATAACGATTGCTTATCTCGCGCTCTACAGCGGCAAATACGTTGTTCATTTCGGCTTTATCGTAATCAGAAACAATATCAAAAGAAAAACTTGGCATACGTAAAGTATACCATTTTTTTGACGGAGAGAGACGCTAGAAGCAATCTCTCTCCATGCGCATTTTTAGCCTAATCTCCTGAGTATTGCAAGTGCTTGTTCAATTGATTCGAAGTCACTTGTTACGTCAATGTGCGTCAGTCTTTGTATATGTGCACTGACCGTCAACGTGTATGCCATAATGGCAGAAGTGTCATACAAACCAGCAAGTTCTAGACTCGCCTCTTCACTCCGGTACTGTTCATGAACTGCTAAGTAATGCTCTCGCTCGTCCTCCCTGAGGCGTCCTATTCCCAAGATAGAAATAGCTGCAACATGAGAAAATTGCTCGTGCATTTTAAGCACTTCTTCAAGTAGCATAATAAGCGGCGCGTGCCTAGTAGACATGCAACTCCTTTGGTCGTAGGTTAACGACTATTTCGCGCAGTTTTTAGTATATCAGCAAACCAAATAAGTTCGTCGTACAACTTACTTACCTGTTTTTCATATCGCGTGGCATATTCTGCTTTTGGTTGGCCTTGCTCGTCGAAAATATTTTGTACATATGGAAAATACACATCCCAACTCATAACTACTAGGCCCGTCTCGCGTACAGCAGGCACCAGCGCCTCTATAGCGCGCGTTCCGCCCCAATTGCCATCACTTACCCCGGCAAAAGCGACCGGTTTGTGATTATAATTGGCAAGCTCGCTATCGAGCATGCGTTTTAAGCTACCCGGAAAGCTGTGGTTATACTCGGGCGTTATCACGAAAAACGCATCGGCTTGAGCGGTAATTTCAGTGTAGCGGGGGTCTTTACCCTCAGGATCATTACCGTCGCCGTTAAAGTTAAAATCTACGGGGTCAACGAAAATAATTTCAATGTTTGGAAGGGTATGACCAAATTCTTCGATGTAGCGTGCTGCCTTAATCGATCGTCGTTGTGCACGAGTTGTACCGACTAGAACGGCAATGGTAAGGGGTTGATGTGTCATGTTTCCTCTCCTCTTTATTTTAAGTATAGCGTATATATTGCCTTGGCATAGCTATTCGAATGCGTCTCTACATAACGATCGGTCCTTGACATTAAGGCGGAGAGCTTCTGGCTGTTATTATAATAAACTAGCGAAACAAATCGACCCAAGTAGTTATACTATTGCTGTCGATGCGTTATGAAAACGAGATTGGCACTAATCTATTTGCAACGACTCTCCTTGCACTGAAAAAAATGCTATAATACCCACATATGAGGACACGAATAGAGATTGATACGCGAACATTTGTGCGATTTTGGCTTGTAGTAATTGGGTTTGCCTTTGCGATCTTGGCAATTTATAGTGCACGTACAGCGCTTATCTTGCTCGGAGTAGCGTTCTTTTTGGCGCTTGCTTTGAACGCGCCGGTAAGTCTTTTGGCTCGCCATCTTCCTGGACGTAGTCGGGTCGGTGGAACTGCCATTGCCTACGTACTTGTTATTGCTATTTTAGGTGTGTTTGCCTTTTTAGTGGTGCCGCCTATCGTACAGCAAACAGTTAAGTTTGTTGAGAATATCCCTACGCTTATAAGTACAGCTTCTACACAGTGGCATGGGCTAAGTGAGCTTATTGCACGGTACCATTTGCAGCCACAGGTAGATACTGCCCTTCATACACTCCAGGCAAATACAACCGGCTGGGCTGCAGGGCTTGGCCAAAACCTTATTTCTGGACTTGGTTCGGTCGCATTCCTCGTTACCTCTTCTATCCTGGTGCTTATTTTGTCATTCCTTATGCTTATTGAAGGGCCTATGTGGTTGCAACGACTTTGGGGTGTTTATAACGATGAAGAGCGCATGGAACACCATCGTGCAATGGTTCATAAAATGTATAATGTGGTAACGGGATATGTGACTGGGCAAATCACGGTAGCGGCTATTGACGGTGTTCTATCTGGTCTTGCGGTATTTGTACTGAGTTTGTTCTTTTCCGTCCCGGCTAATTTGGCTCTTCCTACAGTGGCTATCGCCTTTACGTTAGCTCTTATTCCAATGTTTGGTCCGCTAATCGGTTGCGCCCTTATTGCGGCATTGCTTGGCTTTAACGATTATCGCGCTGCTATTATTTACATCGTATTCTTTATTATTTACCAGCAAATTGAAACTAACTTTGTATCACCATTTGTGCAGTCTCGCCGGCTTGAACTTTCGGCGCTTACTGTGCTCTCGTCAGTGGTTATTGGTGTTGCACTCTTTGGCCTCGCGGGCGCGATTATTTCTATCCCAATTGCCGGCTGTCTAAAGGTATTACTTGAAGACTACCTTACGCGTGCTCAAAAAAATCGTATTAAGAGCGAAATGCCATTAACGCGTTTGGCAAAAAAGTTTCACAAAAATGATGAAGCTGCTTAATTTTACATCTAAAGTAATGTTAAAATAAGAAAGTCTTGCTTTAGTAGTCCCAACTAACTTGGAGGTAAGGTGACTACTGACGTTAACGAATGGCTATTTCGATCCCCGCAGGTTGAGTTTACGCTGCAAGGCCATCGAGTAGTGGTACTTAGGTCAAGTGCCCCACCCCTAATGGTTCCGATTGTCGATTGTTATGGCGAAATTCCTGAGCAGATTTTTAAGGATTACATTCAAAAGCCAGATGTCGATAGAATGAGAGCTTTGAAATTTGCAAATACCTTTGATGAAGCGACAAGCCAATTAAACAACGAGATATTGTTTGTTTTCTTTCGTTATCGTGATCATACCCTTTGTGGGTTGCTGGGTTGGAAAACTTCGCCGTCAAGTAACTTTACGGCTTGGCAGGCATCTAGCCGTCTTCTGCCTACTGGCGACTCGCGAATACATAATGAGTTATATGTGGCTTATTAAGGCAAGGCGGCGCTTCGATTACTACATCGAAGCGCCGCTTGTTTATTGAATATATTCCCAAATCGTGCCGCTTGCCGTATCGCGAACCTCGATGTTCTTTTCGCGTAGTGTGTTTCGAATAGTATCCGACGTTTTCCAGTCTTTTTCATCGCGAGCGCGCTCACGTTCAAGAATGAGTTTTTTGGTTTCGTCATCGATGTCGGGTGTTGAGGATTGTAACTGCAAGCCAAGTAACTCATCGATAGTTTCAAGCAGTTGATTAAGGCCGTGCTGATGAATACTATTAAGTGGCTTACCATCAAGCTGCGAAAATGCCTCATCGATAATGCGTAGGGCTTCGGGTGTATTGAGGTTATCATTTAGCGCCTCTTTTATAGCACCAGATGTGGCAAGAAATGTAAGATTTTTATTGTCGAGTAACTTCTCGTTGTCATCTTCAAGGGTGTCATGTGTCTGATGTCTGAGGGCCGCGACATTTCGCCAATGATGAAGCCGATTTTTAGCGGCGGCTATGTTTTCAAAGGTAAAGTTACCTTCGTTTGTGTATTGACCTTGCAGCACAAACAACCGAAAATCGAGCGGTGAGAAGCCATGATTCTCGAGATCCTCAAGCGTGTAGCCATTGCCAAGACTTTTACTGATTTTGGTACCGTTTGATTTTAAGTAATTATTATGTAGCCAATAATGCGAGAAAATTTGGCCGCTTGCGGCTTCAGACTGTGCAATCTCGTTGGTGTGGTGCACTGGAATGTGGTCAATACCCCCAGTATGAATGTCGATGGTTGAGCCCAGGACGTTCATGGCAATGGCCGAGCATTCAAGGTGCCAGCCGGGAAAGCCCATGCTGCGCGAAGCTGTTTCAGGAGACATTCTAGCATGCGACTCTAGTAAATCAGATGGTGTCTCCCACTCCATATCACGCTTCTCGTCTTCAGGTGTGAATTTCCAAAGTGCAAAGTCGCTCGGGTTGTGCTTTTCTGGGTTAAATTCTACTCTTGCGCCGGCACGTTGTGCGGTTAAATCGAGCCCAGCAAAATTGGCATAGGTTGGGAATTTACTGGTATCAAAGTAAATGCCGTCGCTAATTTGATAGGTATAGCCCTTTTCTTTTAATGTGCGAATAAGGTCAAGCTGCTGGGGAATATAATCAGTTGCTCGTGCGATGTGCTCTGGCATGATCATGCCAAGCTTTTCCATACCTGCAAGGAAGTCTTCGCTATAAAATTCTGCAATTTGCCAGGCGTTTTTGCCTTCCCGCCGCGCACCTTTTTCAAGCTTATCTTCGCCCTCGTCTTCGTCGCTCACTAAGTGGCCAACATCGGTAATATTGAGTACGCGATCTACTTTGTATCCGTCTGAAAGAAGCACACGCACAAGTGTGTCCCAGTAGATGTACGCTGTCCAGTTACCAACATGCAGATAATTATACACCGTGGGGCCACAGGTATATAACGTAACCTCGCCTTCTTTTATAGGAATAAATGATTCAGTTTTTTTAGTCAGTGTGTTGTGAAGTTGTAAAGTCATACGAAGTCTCTTTTTAGGTTAATTTTTGTGCTCAAAAGAGAGGACACTCGGAAAGTTAGCGAGCGCCGTATGTACAGAACTGAAGCTTACTGAGACTCATGATTTTTAAGGGCCTTATCTGTTGCGGTTACTAGTTCTGACATTATTTTACCGTATTCTTCGTATGCGCGAAAGCCCGCAGAGTATTTGTGGCCACCACCACCAAAATAGCCCGCAACCTCTTCGGCAATTGGCGTATTGGCGCGTAGCTTGCCAGTTAGCTTGCCATCTGGATATGTTTTAATAGCTACGGCAAGCTCCACTTTTTCTACAAGCCGCATCTCATCGAGCACCAACACACTTGGGTTGTATTGGTCACTATATTTTTGAATATCTTCCCATGGGATATGAACGACAGCCAGCTTGCCATCTAAAAAGTACTCGATTCGGCTAATCAGTTCGCCTTTATAAGCTAAAATTTCTGGCGATTTTTTCATGAACTCACGACGACGCTCTTCGATAATGGCATTTTTGGCGCCACATTCGGCAAGTTTTCCCGCGACAAAATAGGTATTTGGAGAAACGTTTTGGGTTGTTAGACCTAAGCTATCGGCCATAATAGCAATGAGCATGTCTTCGGCTGCTTGTGTTGTAATGTGCCAGTTATTTTTGCTCGCCAAACTGTAAAGGATTTCGCCTGTTGCAACCGCATCGTCAGAAAGCATAGTATGTGCAAAACTAAGTGTAGACTCAGTAATGTGGTGGTCAATTACAAGCACCGGATGTGTTTCAAGGAATATCCGCACGCCTGGAGTTTCAAGCACCTTGGTAAGCAAAACATCGGCGCTCGTGTCGACAATGATAGCGAGATCAGCAGAAGCGTCAAAAGTAGTCACTACCCTATCCCAACCGAGAATGTAGCGCATATATTTAGGAATTTCGACAGGGCAATACAATACTACTTCCTTGCCAAGATCACTGAGTATTTCTTCAAGCGCAAGGCTGCTGCCTAGCGAATCACCGTCAGGATTTTCGGCTTGAATGACAATGATTTTTTGCGCATCGGTAATAAGATCGGTAGCTTTATCAAACATTTTATTTATTATAGCAGAACCTTGACATATTTTGCCAATCATATAAAAGATGGTATAGCTTATGTGACCTTGAAGTTTTCGCGAGCAATGTGTTTCTTGCTTTGCTGATCTGCCTTGCCTATGTGGCTGGAGTTGTCACAGCGAAACTCAAGTAGTGTCAGATGGAGGGGCACGCCCTCCACTCTTATAATATTAGAGTACTCGCCTTCCTTCTAAAGCATGTGTAAGCGTAATCTGGTCAGCATATTCTAAATCAACTCCAACAGGAATTCCCCGTGCAAGACGGGTCATTTTTATTTCTATACCTGCGTCTTGAATATAGCGTTGTAAAAATAGCGCAGTCGACTCACCCTCCACGCTTGCATTTGTTGCAATAATCACTTCTTCTACATCATCGTTTTTCAGTCGCTTAAGTAACTCCGGAATATGGAGTTGCTCGGGACCGATGCCATCTATAGGAGAAATGGCGCCGCCGAGTACGTGGTAGGTGCCCTGGAATTGCCCTGTGCGCTCAAGGGCGACAATATCGAGAGGTTCTTCGACTACGGCGATTATCTTTTTATTACGCGCCGGGTCACTATAAAGCGGCGATATGCTTTCGTCTGGATTTATGAGGGCGAACGTAACGGGACATACTTTTACGCCACTATGAAGTTCATTGATGGCGCGTGCCAGCCTACTTGCTTTATGACTATCGCCGCGCAGCAAAAAATAAGCGTAGCGTTCTGCGGTACGCGCTCCTACGCCTGGCAAATGTCCAAGCTCATCAATTGTGCGCAGCAGCGCGTCAGGGAGAATGCTTGCCAAAATGTCTCCTACAAGCCAAGGTTGCCGAGTCCGCCCATAAGCGGCTTCATTTTTTCTGCGGCAACTTCTTGGGCCTTTGCAAGACCATCGCGAACGGCAATTTCAATCCAGTGCTCAAGCTCTGAAATGTCATCAAGGTCTACCTGGGCCGGGTCGATCTTTACGCTTTTAATTTTAAGTTCACCATTAATTTGTACGACGACCGCACCATCGCCTGCTTCTACTTCAATAATTTGCTTTGAAAGATCTTTTTGCGCCTTTCTAAGCTGGTTCAACATTTTTACTTGGTCAAATGCCATAGTTCCTCCGTCGTTTACTTGTATAGTATACACTATTTTACATCAATTTTATAGATGTAAAAACGATCCGCACTGGCTGCTTGGCTGTTTGTGATGATCCTATATGGTACGCCTGCAGGCGGTGCTTCGTGATAAGCAGCCTGACTAAAAATAACTGTATTCATGCCGCTGGTTTGTAACGATCCAATGTTGATAACTGTGTTTTTATGATGAGCGGCAACTACCGTGTAAAATGCCATTTCATTTGGCGTAACAACAAGAGCGGCATTGCCTCGGTTTTTATTGTTTAGCTGCGTATTAACTAACTTAAGGTCGTTGGAAAAATTACTTGCTGTGCGCGGGTCATACAGGTATCCGTACATGTAGCGATCGATGCCAGAAAAGACCATGCCGCCAATAAGTACAATTAATGGGATAAGACCGGCAATACGTGCGTAGGGGTTGCGCGGAAAAAGGCGATACCATCTATTGAATAAGAGGCTGATTCCCATTCCCATAAGCAGTACGCCCGGAAGAAATGTAACGCTTATGTACGATGGATTAACTAGTAGTACTGGAATGAGTAAGATGACCCAAGCACTAATGATATAACTTCTGGCAGTGTATTTGGTTGTAAATAATCGAATAATACCAAGAACAATAAGAATCATAGAGCCGAGCCCGTAAATGGGCGTCATATATGTTGCGCTCACTGGTGCAATAAAGTCAAAGTATTGTTTTATGAGTTGCAAAGCGTTAACGCCAAGATTTGGCAGCGTCTCTGGAATGCCAAGTAACATCAAACCGGTAGAGGGGTGGCGCACGCATACGTATACAAGCGGCGCGATAATAATGAGGCCGCATACGGCTGCGAAAAAGAGTTTTACTTTTGAGAGCCGGCGCACAATGTAACGCAAATGTGGATGTAGAATGACAGCACTAAGAAGTGCAATAAGCATGTAAAAACTAAGTGGTGTGTAGAGGCTTAGGGCAGCAAGGCCAAACAGAGCCATTTTCCAAATGCCCATAAGTTTGGCTTGTCGCGAGATCATCATAGCCGAAACGAGCAGCCATACGGAGCCAAAAATGTATACAATTCCAGATGTGCCACTCTGAGCAACAAATAGGAACTGCCCTGTGGTGATAACTAGAATGAGCGTAAGAACCGCAACGTTTTCTTTAAACCAAGTACGGAGTAAGATAAGAAGCCCTAACGTTGAAAGTGCGCCAAGTATAAGCGACGGAAGCTTGATGCTTATCGGTGAAACGCCGAATAGGTCAATGCTAATACGTT
Organism: uncultured Candidatus Saccharibacteria bacterium; assembly: GCA_964615445.1. Classification (GTDB taxonomy): domain Bacteria; phylum Patescibacteriota; class Saccharimonadia; order Saccharimonadales; family Saccharimonadaceae; genus JALRBM01. The sequence continues at coordinate 31,034 of CAZTOK010000006.1, forward strand.
GCAGTATGTGGTACGGAAGATTCACGATAACAGATGGGTCGAATGTATTGAGTGAAAGTGATAATTTACTGCTTGCAATAACAGAGCTCGTTTCACTTTGGCTCAACCCACCAGGAATATACAGACCGGCAACTATGAGTAGGCCAATGATAATAAGCGCAAATACGCCGTACCCTAATAGGTAGCGTTGCCGATAAAGCAGATAATCCGTGATTTGTCTGGCCATAAATTACTTATGATTATACCACGTTACTCATGCCGTTTATCAAGCGACATAAATCGAAGACGCTCTGGATGGAAGTATAGCTCAATCTTTCCAACCGGGCCATTACGGTGTTTGGCAATAATAAGTTGGGTAATATTCTCAAACTCTGGATTATCGGGTTCGTAATAGCCCGGACGATAAATGAAGCTCACGATGTCAGCATCTTGCTCAATACTTCCCGATTCGCGCAGGTCAGCTAGCTGTGGAATTTGCGGACTACGGTTTTCGACACTACGCGACAGCTGGCTAAGCGCAATAAGCGGTACGTTTAATTCGCGCGCAATCAGTTTCAATCCACGACTAATCTCGCTCACCTCTTGCACACGGTTGCCATTATCTCGGCCGCTTCCTTGCATAAGTTGCAAATAGTCCACAATCACTAGACCAAGCGGCGCATCGTGAGCAGCACGGCGCGCTTTGGTGCGCATTTCAAGTACGCTCAGACCTGGTGTATCGTCAATATAAATAGGCGCCTCGGCCATTTCGCCCATAGCTTCAGACAGTTTGCTGAAATCTTCGTCGCTGAGGTTTCCGGTGCGAATATTCCAGGCATCGACCCCTGAGGCATCGGCAAGCATACGGTCAACCAACTGCTCTTTGCTCATCTCAAGGCTAAAGAAAAGTACTGGTTGTTTGGCAATAGTCGCTACGTTATAAGCAAGATTTGTCACCAGGGTGGTTTTACCCATAGCTGGCCTAGCGGCTAAGATAATGAGGTCAGAACGCTGTAAACCAGCGGTCATGTTGTCTAGGTCGCGGTAACCGGTGCGAATACCACGCAGTGCACCTTTATTGCGATGTAGCTCTTCCATGCGATCGAAACTCTCGGTGAGAATGCTTTCAATGCTTACTAGATCTTGCTTGAGCGATTGGTCGCTTACGCTGAAGAGCTCAGCCTCAGCTTTTTCAAGCAGCTCCTGTGTCGTCGTATCTTCATCAAAGCCCATTTCGCTAATTTCGCTACTGGCTTTAATAAGACGACGACGTACAGCTTTTTGTGCCACCATTTCGGCGTATGCCTCAGCATGGGCGGCAGTTGGGACGTAGTTTGTCAGCTCGGTCAAATAGGCCGAACCACCAATCATCTCTAATTCATCTTTTTTCTTAAGTTCATCGGTAAGCGTTAAAAGGTCAACTGGACGATGTCGTTCATACAGGCGCATCATAGCGCCAAAAATGGTCGCATGACGCTTTTCGTAAAAGTCTTTTGGCGTAACATGTTCAGAAATATCTGCCAGTGTTTCTTCGTCAATCAAAACGGCACCAAGTAAGCTTTTCTCGGCGTCTAAATTTTGAGGCGGCACTTTGCCGGCCTGAACTTCCTTTGTTGCCATATTACCTCGCGCAGGTTACTCTACGCTCACCTCTTCTCCTCCACCCATAATAGCAGCAACTGCTGCAGCTACGCCATCTTTTGGCGGTGGTGGTGTGCCAATTGTCTCTATAGTAAGATCGCCAGCGCCAACTTCTATGAGCGACTGCGAGAGACTGCTGCGATATTTGGCATCGTCGAGCTTCTTTTTATAGAAGTTGTTGCCGGTGTAAAGAACGAGTGTATCGTCTTTAAACGCATGGCTGCACTTAGAGAGAACGCTATAAATAGCGACGTAGTGTTCGCGCGTGTAATCGATGAGTTTTTGCCAATCAAGATTATTGGAGGTTTTTAGTTTCTCTTTAGTCTTTTCCTTTATTGTTGCATTTTGATCACTGGCAGAATTCTGTTCGTCATCTTGCTTAGCCGGATCCTGAAATGGCTTCGCATTGGGACTCAATTCGGGTTTCGACGTCATCTGACTCTCGGGTTGTGGATGTTTCTGAGTTTCACTAACCAGATGGCTCGATTTCTCTTCTGCGTCTGCTTGCATGAGTTTTTTAACAGGCGCGCTTACTTCCGGCGTTGGTGAGATTAGTGCGGCCGTTTTTGGTTTTGGTATAGCATGGGCAGCTAAAATGGTAAGCAATTTAATGTTTGGTTGTGAGGATTTACCAGCTTCAAGTAACTGGTCTAGGAGTGGGAGTAGTTGTGGTTTTTCGGCAATTTCTCCACGTATTGTTTGAATAAGCTGGCCAATGAGCACGGTTGGTTGAATGCCGCTTTGGTCGCTTTCGTCAAGTAGGGTGACGATATTTTTTAAATCTTTTGCTTCGTAAGCTGTTAATAGCTTTTTTACATGCTCTTGGGGTGCGAGCCCTAGTGCTTCTTCAACTAGTGTCGTAGTAATACCCGCTTTTTTGTCAGCTATATTCGCGAGCTGATCAAGCAGGCTTATGCTATCGCGAAAACTGCCATCTCCCCGCTTTGCGATTACGGCAAGCGCTGCGTCTTCTATGTTTATTCCCTCTGCCTTGGCAATATGTTTTAAATGTCTCGTGTTATCTTTTTCGGAAATAGCCCGAAATGTAAATTTTTGCGTACGGCTAATAATAGTTGCCGGAAGCTTATCGACATCTGTTGTAGCCAAAATAAATACGACATGCTCGGGTGGTTCCTCTAGTGTTTTTAAAAGTGCATTAAACGCAGCTTTTGAAAGCATATGAACCTCATCGATAATATAGATTTTTTTAGCTGCCGACACCGGAGCGACTTGCGCCTTTTCACGAAGATCGCGTATATCTTCAACGCCGTTATTGCTTGCTGCGTCAATTTCAATAATATCTAGATGAGTTGTGTCGTCGCTGTACGGAAGTTTATTAATTTCATGTGCCAAAATACGTGCGATCGAGGTTTTACCAACGCCACGTGGGCCGGTTAAGAGATAGGCGTGTGCAATGCGTCCGGCGGCAAGGCTACGCGACAGAATATCAGTCACATGTGATTGCCCAACAATTTCAGCAAGCGACTTGCTGCGGTACTTACGGTATAGTGCGATTGACACGGAGCTCCCTCTCTTTTCTCTTTCTATTGTACTGGTTTCATTAAAAAAATGGTGTTGTGCTTTCTGCTAAAAAATAGACTATCCCGTAAGCGGATTATTACGAGATAGTCCGCTTACGGGATTAAACAAATCCAAGGCCAAATATTTGGAGTGTCTGTCCAATTACCGCTATCAAATCATCTCCAGTATTTATAAGAAAGCCACTGCTTTGCAAGTAAGTTACGAGGAAGGATTTCATCTGACTGATCTCGCCTAAGGTAACGTAGGGATTTGTTCGATCTGGGTGCTTGCGCGCTTCGTTGGTGAGGTGCTGCATTATATATTGCACAGACTCTCGATACGATTCAGGAGCGTAGAGAAACATAAGAATGGCTGGTATATGAGCCTCGTGGCCATAGAGTATCCGTGCTACCTCAACCACATCTTCGTTTTCATCTCTTAAGAAGTTACCGGATCTTTCAATCCATTTGACGATAGCCTCGAAGCGCTTTCCGCTACCTATATAGTGAAGACTAGCAATTTGTGCTTTTGTGCAAAGACAAAGAATGCTCATGTCATCAAAACACATACCTTTAAGGACTCTACTTGTGTAAGTATCCAGGCCGCGCGAGGGGTCGTCAACTCGAAGGAAGTTCATCACACTCCAGCCGTAAAAAGGACCAAGGATGAACTTATAGTAGTACAAAGAAGCTTTGGTTACAACAAAAACTAAAGTGCGGCTTCAACAGCAGCCCAAGTAGCATCTGGGTTGTCTTCTGGAATAATAATGGTAACTTGATCACCAATATTGATACGGAAGTAGGTCACACTTGCTAGGAGAATGCGGTATTCACGGCCATTGGTTTCTACGTAATACGCGCCATCATGCTGTGTAAGCGTACCAATAATTTGCTTGCGAGGTGTTGGACTAATTTGCTTATAAATAAAGCCACCGTCATCGGCAATGGTAAGCTTAAGAATGTCGCCTTCAACCAGCTTTGATTTGCTTGCGTAGTTGGCTGGTACGGGGTAACTTTTACCATCGGGTCCAATCATAATTTGTCCGTCAAATACACCTTCAACCACTTTACCGCTCACGTCCTCCTGGTGGCTCGTGCGTGGCGTTACAACGGTTCCGTCTTCACCGACAATACTAATGAGTAACTCTTTGGCTGCAGCGAGATTGGTCTCTGCCTCCTGAATGAGCGACCGTAGTCGCTTTACTTGCTTTTCTGGTAATTCAGACATGGTAACTCGCAATTTCCTTTTGTCTATTTTTGTAGTGATATTATCTTATATATAGCAACCAATGCGAAAACTGTCAATGATTTCCTCGGTTTCTAGTGTCGCTAGCAGGTGCTACAGCACTAGATCCTTTACGAATTATGTTTTCCACATTAAAAACAGAGGTCTTTTAAAAAGTGTTGTTAATTTTATATATGAGATCGAGCACGCGATGATATCACCGGCCATAAAGTGTCGTTGTGTCCGGTACCCAAGACAACCATAGGTTCACCAGAATGAGCGCGCGCTACTTTTTTAAGACCGGCCACTGCAACAAGTGTGGTAGGTTCGTAGTTCGGAGTATCTTCGCGCCATAGGTCATGGCGATCTTGTTCGTATGTAGAAGTAAGTGCCTCTACTTCTGTATCGCTTACTTGCCATACGGTTATACCAGGATGGTTCTGGCAGATAGTAAATGCATGACTACCTATCTTATGTACTGCCGAGCCGCCATATTTACTATTAGGCTTATTAGCCCTCGTTACCTCATCGGCCAGGAGGCTAAGTGATAAGCTGTTACTTCCCTCGGCCTCGATTGCATGAACCATTACATCCTCTTGTCCCTGTTCATCGAGTTGTTGGCGCACTCCGGCGAGCAAACCGCCTCCGCCAACAGGCAAAACGATATGCTTTACATCTGGGATTGCTTCGAGTACATCGATAGCAGATGTTCCCTGCCCACGAATAACGTTTCGATCATCATATGGATGTAGAAGTGCACCGAGTTCAGGATGGTCCAGCGCAAATGCCAATGATTCGTCAAATGATGCGCCAACAACTTTTACGTCAAGTTGAGAGCTATCAAGTAGATGGCGTAACCCTGCCTTTTTAGCCGGAGGCGCCGATTCTGGAACGATAGTTGTCACGTAAAGATCGAGTGTCCTGGCGGCTAAAATGCCACCCCGAGCATGATTACCAGCAGACGGAACAACGATTGTTTCTTCTCCGTCTCGAGCAAGTGCCTCGGCGCCTACCATCGCTCCACGCCATTTAAACGTGCCAGCTTCATTATCATCTAGTCGCGCCAAAAATAGGCCACTATGCCCAAGCTCACGTGCCAATGTTGGAAATTCACGGTCGAGTGTTTCTACAGAAAATTGATCGGCTACATCGCTCCTATGCGCATCAATAATTTTATATGCCTCATCGGCCGATAAGATAGTCCGTTCAAATATTTGCGTCATAGTTTTCCTCTTTTCTAAAACAAAAAACCGGCTGGCGGCCGGAATGCTTAGGGTAGTTCTTATTGGATAAGCATCAGCGCCGCGCGTTACCGTGCGAAATAATAATGCTGATAATAATCTGTTGATTACTGCTCATTTATTTAATAGTACTCTTTTTTAAAAATAATAAAAAGATATAAAGCTCAACTCTATGCTTAGTATGTATAAGTATAGGGGTGAACCGACAAGCAGGACTAGAGAGGCGCGGCGGTGTGGATTTTACCCCGCCCCCCCCCCGGGAAGCCACCGGCGCTGCTTGTTACCAAGGGCTAGTAATT
>CAZTOK010000006.1:36948-60248 GCA_964615445.1 uncultured Candidatus Saccharibacteria bacterium
TAGATTCTCACAAGTAGGTCCAGTACCGCTTTCAGTTTTGGGTTTATTTTTTATGATTCTGTATTTTTCGTGTTGCGGGGGGTGGTTTTCTCTAGGGCCATCCGCCGCGCCTCCCGGTGTCAGACTCCGGGTCTGATGTTCACCATGGCTTCGTAGTTGATGATCGTGACATCGGGGTCATTGACCGTCGGTACGGCGAAACTGACGTATCTCACCTCGTCGTACTCGCGACCGGTCGGGATGCTGTCGGCGACCTTCGTGGCCTCCGACAACGCGCCGAAGAGCGCCTTGCGCTGTTCGGCGGTGAGCTTGTCGATCCGGTTGAGCTGTTCCGGAACCTCCATGTAGGCGTTCCAGAACCTAGTGTGCGCGATGTGCGATCCCTCGAGCATCTTCATGGCGCCGGTGTGGTCCAGGTAGATGTTCGGGTAGTCGTTCGTCACCAGGGTGTGGCGTATCTTGCCGCACTCGTCCGACGTGAGCTTTGTGTCGCAGTTCCAGGTGTAGATGAGCCCCGTGTTGTTGTCGTCCTCCTTGTAGGCTGTGACGGCCTCGTAGCCCAGCGACTTCAAGGTCCTTCCCGGCTCCTGCATGGCCAGCTTGGTCATCTCGGTGCTGTCGAGAACGTTGACGGCGGCCGGCGGTGGCGCTGTTGCCTCCTCGATCACTCCGCAGGCGGTGCTGGCGAGGGCGATCAAGCCGAAGGATAGGGACGCGAGCAGGATACGCGGCGTACGCATCATTTTCTCCATTTCGAGTCTGCTTGTCGAGGTACTTTGTAGGTATAACCACGACAAAGTTAATACTATAATAACATAAAAATAATGTACAGTCAATATCTCTCATCTTCTCTGATAAAAACAGGTTTACCTGGAATATCCAAGTAAAGCGACCAAATGGAGATGAAAAGATATTTACGTTAAACCAACACCAGGGATAGTTGGCAGTATTTTACAGCTCACCTCCATTCTTACGATCATTAAGCATGTGGGTGAGCCGACAAGCAGATAAAACAATAGCTGGGTGTGGCGGAGTGTTTTTCACTCCGCCACACCTATGCGTCAGTTCTCAGACGCCGAAGTAACGCGGGTACTGTATTCAGTGCCATCGATTGAGAAAGTGAATGTTGAGGGGACGCCTTGCTTGAGAGTTATAGCAAGCGCTCTTGCCTTTTTGGCTACTGTGTTGAACAGTTGATGGACCTGGAGGGCGTCAAGCTGTTCGAACGGACGCAGTGTCGATGGGTATTCCATGTACACATTGCATTCACAGCTCGTGCGTGGACCCTCAAGCTGCGTCACTTCCCACCGACTGTTGATGCTGTCGACATACACGTTCGGGTATGCATCATCGACATCGTGTCGTCGAGTGGCGCATTCTTGCAGTGTCTGGTTGCCACACCCCCATACATAGATAATTCCCTTGTTGCCGCTTGCATCGGTGTAGTACTTGACAGGAGTGTACTTCATCTCCTTGAGCATGCGACCGGGCTCTGTCTGCGTCATGTTGATGATGGCTGCATTGTCAGGTGTGTCGTTGGTTTCTGCGGGCGGCGGCGAACCCAGCAGTCCGCACGCCGAGATGGTGAGTGCGCTCAGGCCGAGAGCGACGGAAACAATCAACGTACGCACGCGCATCGTTTCTCCTTCGAGTCTGCTTGTCGAGGTGCTTTGGAGGGACTAACCCCGACAAAGTTATATAAATAATACAATAAATTAAATAAAATGTAAATCGCTCACTTCTCAATAAAAAACAGCCACCCTCGTGAGAGAATGGCTGTTTTTTATTGATTGGTTAACAATTGGTCGAATGAAATTAGCTAAGCTCTACAGTAGCGCCAGCTTCTTCGAGGGCTTTTTTAGCAGCTTCAGCGTCGTCTTTAGAGACTTTTTCTTTTACTGGAGCTGGAGCGCCGTCAACGATAGCTTTTGCTTCACCAAGGCCAAGGCCAGTGATTTCTTTAACTGCTTTAATAACAGCAACTTTTTGAGCACCTGCATCCTTAAGGGTAACAGTAAATTCAGACTTTTCGTCTTCTGCGACAGCACCAGCTTCTGCTGGAGCAGCAACGGCAATAGCAGCGGCAGCTGCTGGCTCAATGCCGTATTCTTCTTTTAGTACGTTTTTAAGCTCGTTTACTTCGAGCACAGTAAGCTTAGTAAGCTCTTCTGCAAGCTTTTTAATGTCAGCCATAATGACTCCTTTAATGTACGAGGTGAACGATACCGTTCACGCTCTATTTCTAAACTATTAATAATTAACTGGTTGCTTTAGCTTCAATACCGTCAAGCAGCGCGTGAAGGTTGCCAGATAGCGCGTTGGTAACGTCGTGAACTGGTGAAAGTAGTTGTGAAACCACCTGACCAATAAGCTGGTCTTTACTTGGAAGTCCAGCAAGTGCTTTCACTTCGTTTGTGTCAAGCAGGGTGCCTTCACCTGAAAATGCACCAACGAGCTGAAGTGCTGGATGGGTTTTTGCAAACTTATCCAAAACCTGTGCTGGGGCAACTTCATCTTCGGCGCTAACAGCGTACAGTAGCTGGCCATTGAGTAGTGTGGTGTCGGTGTCTTTGTAAGTGTCATGAGACGCTAATGCAACACGGACAAGGCGGTTTTTAACCACCTTAATTACTACACCAGATTCCCGAGCGGCGGCCCGAAGTTGTTGTACTTCGGCAACGCTCAAGCCTTGATACTGCGCGAAGACGGTCATTTTTGAAGCGGCGAGTAGATCGCTCATTTCTGCAACCAAAGTGTTCTTTTTATCGCGTGAAATTGCCATAAAAGTCCTTTCTTTAGTTGGTGTTGTTCGACCAAATTGTCAACGTACGGTAATGAGAAAATCAAGGAATTTAAAAAGTCTTTGATTCTCGCATTACCAAAGACTTACGTGTATGAAACTGTTTGTTACATCCTCGGTAGCATGATTAAGTGATGACTCACCGCTACTGTCTCTGGTAATGTCTGTAGAAAGTATAGCAAACGATATGTCAAAATGTCAACGATTTTAAAATAAAATTGTAAACTATTGTTAAAAATGTATATTGATGGTATAGTATTTTGACTATGAAACGGATTGGTACAGAAAAGCTATCTATGGCGACGGAAACAAGTCAGCGTACATTTGAACGTCTTGCTTACACGCGTCCCGATTATGCAGCGACTCCGCTTAATCCATATAGTTTGCAAGAAGAGAATGTGGCCTATATTCGCGGCGCACAGCAGTACGTTGAAAAGATTCTTCAGACTAATCTTAATCGCTTGCAACGAAGGCCATCTAAAGAGGTTGTTGATCTTTTAGAGGTGTCAGTTAATAGTGCCTTATTTGCAAGGGCTGAAGAAAACCAGGGTAAGACAGTTCCACTTGATTGTGACAACGACATAGCGATGTTGTTTGAAAAAGCTTGCCAAGGGTTCGCTTCCCCAGCCGAGCTACTTGAACTTTTTTCTCATTATCCTCAAAACTTAGAATCAATAGAGCTTGCTAAACAGACACATCCATTTGATTGGCGCGCAACGCACAAAATGGACGTAGCCGTTGACGAAGCATTAGTCGAGAATCCCCTATTCTCACCCCGTGGCAACGAGCGTACGCAAAATGTTCGCTACTACCTTACGCGTGCCGATGACATGAACGATCCGGCGGCGGTGATTCTACGTCGCAAGGCTGATGTTGCATCAGCTCATATAGGTGCGCAAGGAGCTATCGTAGTACAGCGAGATAGTTTTGTGCTTGACGTAAATCATCTCGATATTATCACTGCTCAGCGCGAGATCCGTCGACATTTGCATATGGATTCTAAAACAGGTAAAGGCATTATATATACAGGTCCGTTATTGACCGAATTTATGAATACCCAGCTTAGTACCAATGTAGAACAACGTTCTTCAGCTCTGTACCCAGGTGTTCGCTCATACTATGTTAAATGTGCTTCCTAGCCTAACAAAAAATCTCACATAAGTGAGAGTACTATCTATTTTGGTTATAGGGGTACAGTGGAGACGATCGTCTCCACTGTACCCAGGTGGTCAGCGCTCCGGCTGCGCGTCATCCTGGTGCGGACGAATCACGCCGCACGGGGTCACCTGCGCACTCGGCACCAAGTTCCGCTTGGCCAGTGCCCTGTAGGCACGCATACCCGGGCGAGTCTCGTCGCCGGAGGCCGTGACGAAGCTGAACATCAGGTAGGTGACAGCTCCCACGCCGGCGATGACACCAGTCACGATGCCGGCGATCAACAAGCCCTTCCTCATGGATATCTCCTCGAAGTTGGTTGCTCGGGTGATCATAATCATAATACAACAATGCTTCGCTTATGTCAATATAGGCACTATTGACGTAAGTGAGTGTATATAGTATAATAAATTTTAGTCATCACTCCGTTCAATGAAAGGAACAGAGATGAGCGGTGTCGCGAAGGGTATCCTGAAGTTCGCTGTCCTGTGTTTGGTGGTCATTGGCCTCACGGTCGCGGCCTACGCCGGGACGAGTGAGGACAAAGCACGACACGTCGCGGAGGACATTGGGTACACCAACGTCACCGTGACGGATAAGTCAATTGCGTGGTCCTACCTCTCGGGCTGTGCCGCGGACGACGACGCGATTTTCACGGTCAGCGGTATCGACCCCAGAGGCGTCCAGCACACCATCAACGTCTGTGCTGGCGTTTTCACGGGTGGGACGCTCCGCTCCAATTAGTGCCCCGGTACATCGTCGAAGCAGCAGCTTCCGGTGCGCACCGGGGCTGTTTGCTTTTTTAGACCACTTTTAGGTTAGCAATTCTTAGCATCTCGCTAAAAATGTCTTCAATGGACCGCATAGTGCCCTCTTCGTTAGCGCAGTAAATAGGTACGTATTCTTGGGGGTATAGTACGCATAGTTCTTCAAAATTACGCTTGGCTTTTTCAAGATGAGAAGCGTCAGCTTCATGAATGTCACGTTTTAAAGTCGTATAGGAACGGGTACTGGCATCTTTTTTGTCGACATTTTCTTGAGCAAGTGCGGTAGGAACGAGTAAAACGATATTAAGAGTTGGTCGTGGAATTTTTAATATACCGTACTCCGTATTCATAGTACGTTCGTAAAATTCTTTCCGCTTGGTTGGATCGTCAATTTTTGCCCCTTGGTGAGCTAAGTTTGAAGCTACATAGCGATCGGACAATACGAGACTGTTTGGCTTGGCAAGATGTTCGTTAATTTCAGGAGTAGCATCGACACGATCGGGCATATAGAGAAGGGCGCCTACGTCAGCTGGAATTGCTTCAGCGCTCCCGAAGTCACCATTTAGATAATGTTCTGGATAGTATGCGGAAGGCCTACCATACCGGGGGAAACTTAATTTGAGAACATTTATACCCAGAACGTCTGCCGCATGAGCTTGTAAAAGTTCTGTCTGCGTTCCCTTGCCCGAGCCGTCGCCGCCTTCAACTGCTATAAATTCGCTCATTTTAACCCTTTCTTTAGCCCAGTAATAACTTCTGGCCTTTTACGCGCATCCTTGTATGCACGCGGCAATAATTGCTCGGGTGACCACGTACTAATAAGCTCGTCAAGATTGTCGGTATGCTGATATTTTCCACTTATGCCACCGCGGCCATTGCTATAATCGCCATCGACCGGACCTGTATGGTGGAAAATGAGTTGTCCTACGCGTTCGCCAACTGGAAGAACGACCGATTCATGCTCATTAAGGTTGTAAATTTCAAGTGTAATACGGTTAATGTACCCGGGGTCGACCCAGCCGGCGTCAAAACAAACAGCAACACCATTGCGTCCCCAGCTACTACGGGATCGAACTTCGCAGGCGCCACCATGCGCGCGAATGCCGACAAATTCATGTGTGTGAGCCAAGATTCGTTCACCTGGCCGAAGGACTATAATAGGATGGTCCTCGGGAATATTAGCAAATAGTTGATAGCCATATTTTTCGCACCACTCTTTATGAGGCATGGCTTCGAGTGGCCCCTTAAAGTAACGAGACACATCACCGGCATCAAATGGATTATATACTTTGGCGTCTTCTTGATATTCTTGCTTGTAGAAATAATGACCAAGCGTAAAATCGAGGCTGGCTTCACTGACATGAGCTTCGTTGTAGGGAACGGAAACGATAGTTCCATCGGCAATAGCCGCTTTAATTTGAGTATTGCTATAGACTCCCATGTTACAACTCCTGTGTTTGTTTAAGTGCGTACTTTGCGCGGCTATAAATTGATCTTGGCATCGGTGAAAGTTGTTCAACTTCGGCTAGCGCAAACCACCGAAGCTGATCAGCTTTGTTTTCTTCTTTTACAACTACCTCTGTGTCACTAATAAAAATATAGCATAAGTCAATATGGCGATGGCCACCCGTGCCACCGACGACATGCATCTCAATGTCAAATGGTAGTGGCTCGGTACGCCCGGTTTGGTCACGCTCGAACTCGAGATTATCTTTAAATGGTGTGATAAGGGTTAAGTGGTTTTTAGTAAGACCAGTTTCTTCCCTTACTTCGCGATAAAGTGCCTCTATGGGTGTTTCGTTTAGCTCTACATGCCCCGCTGGCGGTAGCCAAAGCTGTAGTTTGTGATGAAGTAATAAAAGTACCTTGTCTTTATGGACAATCATGGCCGCAGCCGTAAAATCGTATTCACTATTTGAGTGAATGTGCCCCATAAACTACCTCCTCAGGTGTTTGTTTTTCTCCCTTTTTGTGATTTTAGTATGTCACGAAACAAATGAGTTAACAAGTATTTGCAAAGCGCTTACGATTAGGGTATGCTAAGTACTAATATGGGTGGCTCGGAGTGTACCAGAGGAGGTAGAAATGTCAGAGAGTCATCATGAAGCGCTTACACGAAAAACGGACGAAGGGCTGCTTGAACTAACGGAAGCTGGAAAAAACGCACTTGAAGGTTGGGTAACGGATATCGAAGGTGACGTTTACGTCGTCACCCCAGAAGCGGACATGCAGGCAGTAGCGGCAGCAATGGCAAGGCTATCGCGCAATCCTAATGACCTTCGTACTATTGTCGCGAATGAATTTATGGGCGAAGGAAGCCGTGACACCGAGTTGCTCCGCCGCGTAGTAAACCAGTTTGGCGACGATTCTGTGATGCAGCTTTATCCTATGCAACTAGTGCTTGAGGGTATTAGTAATGTGGCAACAAAAGAGATTGAGTGGGGGCGTCTTGCGGCCTACCTTGAGCAATCTACTCGTTATCTTCGTTTTGACCGCAAGAACGAACAAGGTGAATATGCTTATTACACTCCCGAAGAGCTAGATTCTGATACGGCCGAGCTTTACAAAGGCCATACGGATGAGATATTTGATACATACTCACAGCTCTATGAACGTCTAAAAGCACATATTATGGAAACATCGAATGTAACCCAAGACGAGCGTGACGGAGCATGGCGTAACGCGTGTCATGCCCAAGCATGTGATGGCGTGCGTGCGCTTTTGCCCGCCGCCACGAAGGCAACGGTTGGCATGCAAGGAAGCGCTCAGGCGATTTATAACATGATTTTGCATCTTCGGTCGCACGAACTTCCAGAAATGCAAAGACTTGGCGCAAAAGCGCTGGCACAAGCACGTATAGTGGCGCCGGTATTTTTTGAACGCGCCGATACACCAACACGTGGTGGGCTTATTAGCGCTCACCGCGAGCAGACGCGCGAGGCGTCAAAAACACTTGCCGACCAGCTGCTCGATCATCTTGATGCAGAGCAGTCGATAGATGCTCAGGTAAATCTTTTAAGCGTGCATGGGAGTGAAGACGAGCTTGTTGCTAAAATTTTAGCAGATTCGAGCGAGTATTCTTTTGATGCTATTCGCGGAGTTGTAAATGAGCTTACAGATGAGCAAAAGCAGCTGGTTATTGGAACGTATGCTGGTGATCGCTACAATCGTCGCGCAAAACCAGGTCGAGCTTTTGAACTTCCCCATTACCTATTTGAAGTCGTGTGTGATTATGGTGCATTTCGTGACATTCAGCGACACCGCATGGTAGATGGTCTTGAGTGGCAACCGCTAAGAACGTCGCTTGGGCATGTGACCCCTGAAATTATCCATGAAGCGGGATTAACAGACGAATACGAACGGGCGTTTGAACTGAGTAGTGATTTGCATAGCCTGCTTAAAGATCGTGGATATGACAATCAGGCACAATATGCGACGTTGTTTGGCCATCTTATGCGTTTTACGGTGCAGTTTAACGCTCGCTCGCTTACTCATACAGCCGAACTTCGTACGACGCCACAGGGACATCCGGCGTATCGAGAAGTATTTCAGAGAATGCACGCGCTAGTCGCGGACGAACATCCGAATATAGCTCGTGCGATGAAATTTGTCAGCCAGGCTGAAAACGAAGATCTTGCTCGGCTTGGTGCTGAACGAAATTATACGGCGAAGTACGGAGACGAGCAGAAGAGTTTATAAAAATAATACCTCTCAAAATGAGAGGTATTATTTTACTATGAAGAAAGTGCTATTAGTTAACGTTTTCTACTTTAATCCCGGGACCTTGGGTAGTGCTAATGCTTGTCGATTTTACATATGCACCTTTAATGCTGCTTGGTTTTTGGCTAGCAAGGCTATCAAAGAAGGCCTTAGCGTTCTCGGTGAGTTTTTCAGCGCCAAACGATACTTTACCAATAGCAAGGTGGACGATTGCTTGCTTATCAACACGGTATTCAACCTTACCGGCCTTTGCTTCGCTAACTGCTTTAGCGACATCGGTTGCAACAGTGCCAGATTTAGGGTTTGGCATAAGACCGCGTGGCCCAAGTAGGCGAGCGAACTTACCAAGTTTTGGCATATACTGAGGGGTTGCTATCAAAATATCGAAGTTGAGTTCTTCTTTTTCAAGTTGCTTGAGGAATTCTTCGTCGCCGATAACGTCAGCGCCAGTTTTTTTAGCCGCCTCGTGTTCGCTTTGTGGAGCGAATACGGCCACGCGAACGGTTTTCCCTGTACCATTTGGAAGTGACACCGTTGCACGAACATTTTGGTCGGCCTGTCGTGGGTCAACGCCAAGGCGAACGTGTACTTCAACGGAAGCATCAAATTTAGTTGGGTTGGTTTTGGTGGCAAGTTCGAGCGCTTCGGCAAGTGTATATATCTTACCTTTCTCAAGCTGCTCAGCGAGCTTGCGGTAGTTTTTACCGCGGCGCTCTAAACGAGGACGAACAGTTGGCCTTGGTCCTTTTTTAGTGCGAGCTTCAGCCTCCTCGCTTTGTGGAGTAGTGTCGCCAGCTTCTTTACGAGCTTCTTTTTCGGCTTTTTCTTCAGCTTCGCGAAGTGACTTCTCACTACGCTTACCTGCCTTTGCAGAATGCTTTTCTTCTTCCGCCACTTCCGCTTCGGTGGTGGGTGTAGCGACAGTTGCCATTGCTGCCTCAATCTCAGCGATAGTGTTTTTATCGGTTACATCTAACCCAAGTTTTTTTGCTTCTTCAAGCAATTCGGCTTTTTTAGCCATAGGGATGAATCCTTTCTGTGGTGCAAGCGGCTTTTTAGGCCTCCCAAACATTGATTTTTATAAAACAGATTATAGCATATAACCTGGGTATGTGGCAAGCGGAAGTGGCGGAGAGTCACATACCTTTTAGATACAATCGACGATGCAGTCTAAGAGATGTACCATATAGTCGTGACGTACAAGATCCGCGATAGTATCCGCTTTTTCGTTGAATTTCCTAAGCGGACTTCTTTGTAGTGAAACTAAGTAATAGGCAATACTTCTCAGAGTTGTATCGCCCCCGCTTATGGATGAGAATTCGCGTATAAGCTCTGTACTTGCTGTTATCCCAACGTAATACCAGGTTGTCTCGCTATTCCCTACAAATGAGAGGTCGTACTCGTTAAGTGGTATCTTTAACAGTGATCTGATAACGACGACTGATATAGGGTCACCAAGGTAGTATGTTTCCTTATTCATAAAGTGAATTTGGGTGTCAAACATGGCTCCTCTTCAGGGTCAGTTCCGCCTGCCTAGCGCATTGTACTACGAGATGTGCTTTTCGGATACAATAAATTCATTGAAGTATGTGACAAGCGGGGTAGGCTTGGTCACATACCTGTAGCTACTACCCTATAGTTAGGCCTTCTGCAATGATGAGCGCCAACTCTGCCAACGACTTATCTTCGGGTAGAGATTGAATCCACGATTCTTCTAGCTGTATGGGCAATGCGATCAAAAGGTCGCGAATAGCGTCGAAATCAACAAAACCCATTCTGAGGCCACGCAGGTAATCGAGTGTGCCAATAGCATTTGTTTCTCGCGCCATACCTACGTAGTAGTAACGGTCGTTGCGCGAACCAATGGCAGTAAGCCCAGTAAGCTCAATCTCTGAGCGTACCACGGCCAGGTAAATACCGGACTGATTAACGAGCACGCCGCCGAACTCTACCACCGAACTATTCATAGCTTCCTCCTAGGAGAGATGGCCTACCCCGCTTATGCGTATACATTACGCATATTTACTGTACCATATGTTTTATTTTTTGAAAGAGAAAAGCCCACCCGGTGAGAATGCCGGGTGGGCTTTTCTCTTGGATGGGCTAGGCAGCGGTCGACATCGACGCACTGTTGATAGCATTGTCGAGGTACGTAAGCACTTCGACCCGCAGAACTCCGACGCGTGGGATCAGCACAACTGTATTGGTCCCGGAAATCGGCAGGAATCCACGCTCGGTGAGCAGATCGCACGTCTCAATCGCGGCAACCACCGCATCACTAAGCGGCGCTTCCAACTTGATGACGATCGGGCTGACACCCATAACAGAGTACGGCATCTTTATCTCCGTTCATCCGGTCGAACTACTCAGGGACTACCTATATATAAAACTATAACATAATCAACATATTAGGTCAATTTACAAAGCTTAAAAATAAAAGGCCATAGAGGCCTTTTATTTCACTGGGTCATACCCAGCAACGTCCAGCTACTTCCTCGTGCGCGCAGGTAGTAATCGTTCGTTCCGTCGCTCATGGTGAACATCTGTGTAATGCGCTCACCATCTTGCACGATCGTACGGAGCCCGGCGTCAATAAAGTCGTAGGCAACACCTTGAAACTCCATCCGGCGTGGATATGTCCGCATATTGCGGCCAAATCCAAGTGCCGTGACGCTGACTGGACGGTTAATGTGTAGTGATTTTTTCATATTCTACTCCTAGAGATTTATTTTTTGGTAAATAAAAAACTGACAACAAGAATGATGGTCAGCTGCGGAATTTATAGAGTAGGCTACGAGGAGACAGATTGCACCGCTATGAAATCTGCTGTATCACCTGAAGTAGCATTAGAATATGAACCCAATGGTAGTGACGCTTAGTTTAGAACCAGTGTGTATACCGGGCGATTGTTTTAATATGGTTTGTCAGTAGAAAGGTGCTCCACCAGTACTTACATAACCTTATTTAGTATAGCGCGGGTATCCGTTACGTGGTCAATGGCACATGCAGTTTTTACAACTTAATTGTATGTTAAAATTTTATGGCTTGAGAGTGTGTAGCAAGCGAGGAGCAAGCTACACGATGGCGGTCTAGAGTACCGCTAACGCGGCTTCCAAGTTGGTAATTCCTGCCGAAGTGACTACATGATAGGTGCGGTACCCGCCGCCGAGTGTCACCTCCCATACGGGAAGGTGGAGACGGTCGAATTCTTTCATGAGGTCAGCAGGTTTGACAGGCTTTTCTAGGCGAACGGCGTAGCATGGTGCTGTGTCAAACAGAGTCCGGTTACGCGAAACAGGTTGTAGTTCGGTGATGGAATGTTCCATGTGATACACCTTCTTTCTTCTAGGAATCTGCCTACTCCTCGCTTGTAACGACATAGTATACCCTACTATTGTATTTTTGTCCATAAGCTACTAAAAAATCACAGTCCTACTCTACTGGACTGTGATTTTTTAGCTTCCGAGACGTCTATTCAACAATCTCAACGCCCATACTGCGTGCAGTACCAGCAATTACCTTCATCGCGCCTTCAAGGTCGATCGCGTTAAGCTGATCTTTCTTGATTTCGGCAATTTCTTGAAGTTGGCTCTTTGTGATTTTACCAACTTTATCGGTGTGTGGCTTGCCACTTCCCTTTTTAATACCCGCGCGCTCACGAATCATATCGTCAACGGGTTGGCCGAGTGACTTCCATGAGAATGTACGGTCTTCGAACACTTGAAGATGTACAATCACATCTTTACCCATAAGATCTTTAGTAGCATCATTAAATGGATTAATGAAATCCATCATATTAAGACCCCACTGACCAAGTGTTGAACCTACTGGAGGACCAGCAGTTGCACGGCCGGCTGGAATGCGCAATTTGAGGTTGCCAATAATTTTCTTTGCCATAATTTTCCCTTTACTCGTTTTACCGAGTGCGTAACGTAAATAATATATCAGATTAAAGCTTTAATTTCAAGCTTAGGCGGCAAGGCTAGATCGGTCTTTGCTGACTTGAAGGGCGTCGAGTTCAACTGATGTATCGCGACCAAACATGCTTACCATTACCTTTACCTTACCTTTTTGGTTATCAATTTCACTAATTGAGCCTTCAAAACCTTTGAATGGCCCGTCGATAATTGATACTACTTCGCCCTCCGTGAAGTCGATGTGGTGCTTTGGATCTTCGACACCCATACGCTTCTTGATCTTGGCAATTTCAGAGTCTGAAACGGGTGTAGGCTCGGTACCACTTCCGACAAAGCCGGTGACGCCAGGAGTGTTACGAACAATGTACCACGTTTCGTCGGTGAGCTTCATTTCTACGAGCACATAGCCCTGGAAAATTTTGCTTTCAACGACTTTTCGCTTGCCGTTTTTGATTTGAATTTGTTTTTCTTTTGGCACCATGGCATCAAAAATTTTATCTGCCATGTCGACAGCGTTAATGCGCTGACGAATGCTATCGGCTACTTTTTCCTCGTAGCCACTGTAAGTGTGAATTGCGTACCACTGTCTAGTTGAATCGTATCGGTTTGCCATGGGGCTGCTCTTTTCCCTTGTATATTATCCTAAAATTAATTGAAATACGTATTTAAATAGTGCGTCGAGAAGGAGGATGATAACCACGAAAAATGCGGTAAAGCCCAGCATAGCGGCGGTCATTCCCCAGGTTGCACTGCGAGTTGGCCAGCGAACTTGCTTAAGCTCTGCCCAAGCACCCGCAAAATAGCCACCAGTAGCCTTGATTGGATTTTTTCGGCTCCCTTTTTCTTTTTTTGGTTTTATACTTTCTACCTTCTTTGACTCATCTTTTATCTGAGCCGATTTTTTAGAAGCGCCAGCAGTAGTTGCCTTAATGCGAATGGTTGTTTCGCTTTCGGTGGTTTTAGCGGCTGGTTTTTTACTTTTGCTTGCCAAAACGGTGCTCTCCTAATTAAAAAGTCTGCTCGTAGGCAGACTGTCAAGTACCACTATACGGTGCTACTCATGAAACGTCAAGCATGCTACTATAAAAGCATTGTGGCGACAGTACTCTTATTAGGCTTTGGATGTGTCGAGCTTGTTACTGCAGGAGTATTTTTGTTTCGGCTGAAACGGGCATTTATCTGGTCTAAAGTCCACGATTATACGGAAGCATCACTACGCGAATTACCAAGTGTGAGTGTATGTATTCCCGCTCGTAATGAAATGCATTCGCTGAGCGAATGTCTTGAAGCGGTTTTGGCAAGTGATTATCGTAAACTTGAGGTGATAGTATTTGATGACAATTCAGGCGATGATACATCTATCATAGTGCGTTCTTTCGCGCATGCAGGAGTGAGGTTTGTTCCAGGCACGGAGCTGCCT
Organism: uncultured Candidatus Saccharibacteria bacterium; assembly: GCA_964615445.1. Lineage (GTDB taxonomy): Bacteria > Patescibacteriota > Saccharimonadia > Saccharimonadales > Saccharimonadaceae > JALRBM01. The sequence continues at coordinate 50,728 of CAZTOK010000006.1, forward strand.
GATGGATGGCTTGGTAAAAATCATGCCCTTGAGGTATTAGCGAAGGAGGCCAGTGGTGCGTATGCACTCTTTTTAGATGTAGATACACGCATACAGCCTACAACCATTAGTCGGCTGATGGAACATATAACAGTTGAGGACCTCGTTATGCTTTCTGTTATCCCGCAGCGTAGCGATATGTTGCGTGCTAGCGTGTTGTTATCGCCCCTACGCTATTTCTGGCAGCTTGTACTGTACAGTAAAGGCTCGCCTGCGACGAGTAGTTCGTTGTGGATGATTCGGCGCGAACTATTTCTTGATTCAATGGGAGGCTTTGTACCACATAAAGATGAAGTTGAGCCAGAGGCTCATATTGCGGCGCTTTTAGCGAATAAATATGATTGCATAGTAAGTGATGCAACACTCGGAGTTGGTTACGAGAAGAAATGGACATCACAGCTTGAGACGTCAAGGCGCGTTCTTTACCCAATGGCTGGAGGTAAGCCGTGGCGGGGTATTCTTGCGCTTGCCATTCTCCTATTTCTTAATGTGCCATTCTTCGTTTTTATAGCTGCGCTTTTATTGCATTCCACCTCTACGTCTATAGTTGCTTTGGTTATTGAGCTTGTTTTTATAGTGCTATATGGCGTATATACGTTTCGAGTCTGGCGTACGGTCTGGTGGCTTGGGGCTATCTTATGGCCAGTGATCGTCATGCAAGAGATGCTTCTTTTTGCTTTTAGTATGCTTGGCTACATGAGAGGGACGGTCACTTGGAAAGGAAGGCTAATTACCGCCAAAGGTACGCGAGCGGACTCTATTAAAATAGATATGTAGTACTATAGAGTAAGTTCGGAGTGATGGAGGTAGGAAATGTCTGAGCTGACGAAACAAGATATGGCTCGTAGAATGATATACGATCGTGTCGCTACCTTGGTTATTGGCAAACATCCTTCTAAAGTAGAGGTGGTAGGGCTTTTTAGTCCGCACGTTGTGGAGGGATATCCTAAACCGGTTATGTTGGTGGCAGAGTATGTTCGAAAAACGCTAAGGCAAGCAGTTAAGGAAGCGATCGAGCATGTATATGGCGACAATCCACTTCCTTCTGAGATTCAAGCTATTATAGAACGAGTTGAAGCACTTTAGCTACGGCGGGGAACGTCACGTAACACGTGTGACGTTCCCTATTTTACTGCTGGGAGCGTAAAGCTAAATGTTGAGCCGTGGTTGAGCCGACTTGAAAGTTCGATGGTCGTGCCTAGTTTTTTCGAAAGCTTAGCAGCAACATATAGGCCAAGGCCAGTCCCACCAGTTTCACGTGTACGGTAATCTTCCGACCTATAGAATTTATTAAATACCTTTGCTTGGTCACTTTTGCTAATGCCAATGCCAGTATCCTTGACAGCAAAGTAGATCGTATCTTTTTTACGCAATACTTCAAGTGTAATGCTACCTTCTTTCGTGTATTTAAGCGCGTTGGTGATGAAGTTTTGCAGCAATTCGTGAAGATATAATCGGCTTGCTTCAATTTGGCCAAGATGTGTACCAAGGTCGAGGTTGAAATGGAGGCTTTTTGCCTCGGCTTGTGGCGCGTATTCTTTGTACAGGTCATCAATTAATGTTCGCACTTCAATAGTTTCGGGCGCGTCAGCTACGCCGCGTTCGGCGCGTGATAGAGTACTAAGGTCGTTGACCATTTTAGCAAGAAATATTACCTGGTCGTGAGCAGTAGTAATACCTTGTTTTAAGATGGGCTTCGCAATATCCGGTCGGTCCATCATTACCTGCACGTTACTAATTGTTCCTTCGGCAATAGTAATAGGCGTGCGCAGCTCGTGACTGACAACGCTAATAAATTCGTCGCGCTCTTCTTCAAGACTTTTAGCTTTGGTAACGTCGCGCAAGATGATAATATAGCCATCTTGCGATTCTCGTTTTTTGCTGCGGGTAAAATTACTACGAATTGGCGAGTAAGTAATCTCAAGTCTTAATACGTCATCTTCTAGTTTCATCGTAAGATCGTCACGTACAACAACGCCGTGTGTTTTTTGTAAGTCGTCGTACAAGTTAACTACTTGGTCGTCTTTGTCATGTAGTGTTACCACTTCGTCGATTCGCAGCCCATTAAGGCTTCGGTTCGTATCGAGTAGGTTTAAACTCGCTGCATTATATACCTGAATGACGCCATTTTTATCAGTGCTTAAGATGGCATCGGCAAGATTGTTTACAATAGTAAGGATGCGGTCGCGCTGAAGCATTTCAAGTGCACGACTTCGGCGTAGTTCAGCACCGTCGACCTCTTGGATATGACTAATAGATACAGCGCTAAGGCCAATAATGAGTACGACGGTGGCGGTCATCATATCACCTAAAACAGCTGCCGAATCATGACCATGAATAAGTAAATCAGCTCCCATCATAACGATGAAGCCAATGATACTTATTCGTAAGCCAGTACCGGCAAAATAGGCGTACGACGCAAGGAAAAGGAGTGCCCACGCTGCGACAAAAGGTGTAGTGAAGCCCGAGACAAATAAAATATAGCAGGCAGATAACACGTGGTATGTAAGAAGTCGCAGAAAAGAATCGAGTTTACTGGTGGATGTATGTAGAAATTGGTAACAAGCTACAAACACCCAGGGAATCATAATGATAAAGAATGTCTTGTTGCCAACGTAATATTGTGATGCAACAATACCGTATTGAATGAGCGCTCCATAAAGAAGTAAAATGACAGGTACTAATAAACCGGCAAAACGAATGATTTGTGCCGTTCGTTCGTTAATGGATACCCCGCCCTTGTTCATGCTAGTGTTTATTATACAGAAGGTAGTAGGTTTTAAATAGAGGGTGACTCGTTTTTTAATGCCTGGCGGTGCTTTTTATAGTGCGGATCACCTATCTCGACCAAACGCCAAAAGCTTTCAGAGTGATTCATTTCCTTAGTATGGCTTAATTCGTGGATTAATACGTAATCGATGAGCTCAAATGGTAATTTCATAAGAGCAATATTAAGACTAATAGTGCCATTGCTACTACAGCTTCCCCATCGCCCACTAGCGTGCGAAAAACGAACTTTTGCATAGTCATATTCATATGTATTCGCTAAATAAGTGAGTCGTTTTGGAAGGTAACTTTTTGCTTCAAGGCGTAAGGCGTCAATGATGGCATCGCGAATAATACGACTGTTTTTCGTTGCGTGAACATCAGAGCCAGACGGAAGTGTGACAATAATTTGTTGTCCATGGCGCGTGCTCGAGGCGGCTTTGACAGTACCCTGACGAATGATGAGCGTGTGGCTTTTGCCAATTTGCATGCCGTGTTCGAATTGTGTGTCACTTTGTTGAGTGGCGAGCATGTTACGGAGTTGCTCGCGCGAGGAACGAATAAGTCGCTTTACCAAAAAAGCTGGTGCATATAAAGGAAGAGAAGCACGCAGCCGACCGTCGGGTGCTACACGTATGCGAACAGAAGAAGCCTTAGCGCTTCTTCGTAAGATGATCGTGCCAAATTCTTCGTCTAATATGGAGGCCAAAACGGTACCTATCGAATAGTTATATTACGCCGCACCGACTGATCTTTAGGGTCTTTTCGTATGGGTGCAGCTTGGTGGGTTGAAATTTCGGCTCGTGGGGCTGAGAGCTTTTGCAAAACTACTTTTGCTTGTGTTGCGTATGTGTGCTTACCACTAATAACTACCGCTTTCTCGAGTGCACTTGGTACGGTAAAGTGTTTTACCGTTTGGTCGTATTCTTCATCGGTTAAAATACGTCCTATCTTTGCTTTGTCTCTTGTGGCACGAGCCTTGGTTGTGACTGCGTCTGTCTGTACCCATACTATAAGCGGCTCGTATCCGCCTTGACGTGCTTTTTTTGCAAGTTCCAAACGTGCCGTCCGTGTGTCGCTTGGACATTCTACGATTATAGAGAGTTTTGTTTTTAAGAGCTCATCGATTTGTCGCGAAGTAACAGCAAAAACAATTTTTTCATCTGTTATACCTAGCTGTATAAGTGTGTCGCTGCTTACGTATGGCGCGCCAAAGGTGCTCGCAAATTTTTCGGCAAAAAACGTTTTGCCGCTACCCGGCAAGCCTACCATGATAATCATGTGTGGCGTTGTAAGGCTTAATGATTTCATATATGACAGTATAGCAAGATTATGCGCAAATATGTACCGTTTTTACGCAATTGCGTGCTATGGCAGCGAGATATGTTAATTGACTTTTCATAAAATGTATGCTAATGTAAAAACCGATATGTAAAGCCTGTGGAGGGCTATAAGAGGAGTTAATGTGAGGAAGTTTCATTTATCGCTAATAGCACTTGCCGTGGCTGTTAGCGCAACATTACTTTTAAGTGTCCTAGGAGGAGTGTCAAAAGCAGCACTTCCTGTCGACTGTGATAATAACTCAATCATCAAATGTGGTGCCGTTACTACCGATGAACTAAAACAAAAATATAATGCCAACGCAACTGGCGACCTTGTAAACATTTACAACTACTTTGGTTTTACAAGTGACATGATTAACAATGCCGGTACGGTTGCTAAAATGGGTCAGGCAAACAAAGATGGTACAGTTACTGTTGATGGACAAGTAGTGGCAACTGATGCAACAAGCATTGGACGTCAGAATATCTTTTCTGGTAGCTCAACGCTTAATATTTCTGGAAAAACGTATTACGACACGCCAAACAGCCATGCGTTTGCAAGTAGCTCTATTGTTGCCTATGTATTCTTCGATAATAACGGCCAATTCATTGGTGCTATTCTTACCTCTTGTGGTAATGCACTTCACGGTAAACCAGTGCCACCAAAACCAAAGCCTGCTTATGCCTGCAACTCGCTTACTGCGACTACACTTAACCAAGAAAATCGTGAGTACCAGTACACGCTTACCTACACTGCTACTAATGGTGCCACGCTAAAAACGGTTGATTTCGACTTCGGTGATGGCCAAACAAAAAATGGTGTTGTCGCTGCAGATGCAAAAACAATTTCGCATACATATACTACCGCTGGGACATATACTACTAAGGCAATTCTCCACTTCGCCACCGATAACAGCGGGACGGTTGTTAATGCAAATTGTCAGGCGACCGTAACAACGAGCCCAGAGATGTGTGCATTAAACCCAAGTGTTCCAAAGAACGACGCTCGTTGTACACCTTGTGATGTTCCTGGTAAAGAGCAATATCCAAAAGACAGCCCTCTTTGTGTAACGACACCAACTACTCCTACAACTCCAACCACACCGACAGAACTTCCACACACTGGCCCAATGGATATTATTGGAAGTGTGCTGGGCCTTGGGTCGATTGTTGCCGCTGGTTACTACTGGTATGCAAGTAAGCGTGGACTTATTGCGGCTTTCTTGAATCGATAACCTTATAAAAAAATGAATAAGTGCCGTACGGCACTTATTTCATTTTTAAAAGTCGGTCCGCTATCTTTTCAGGTAGCAGACCGACTTAGAGTCCAGAGCCTAAGGCAAGTGTACCGTGCAAGCTTCTAGGATAGATCTTGCGGCTATAAACCTTCCACTCTGGCTATCTACAACGCCCGCAAGTGGTTGATCGTACAGCCATTCTACTGCTGTATCATTTGGAATATTCAGCGCCTGTGCAAGTTCTCTTTCTGAAAACCACTGCTCACGAGTGAATTCCATGATGTACTTTGTAAAGGCATCACGAAAACCAAAAATGTATGGCTTAGCATTGGGGTGCCCTCTAAACCATTCCAATAGCGTTACTAGAGGCGGACGATATTCGAGAGGTTGGTGCTGATAAGTAGATAGAAAGAGATTAATATATTCGCCGTAATATCTACGGCCTGCTCTTTGGCGAGACGGTGGAAGGATAATATGTGGAATATAATCCATAGTCAGATCTACAATGTAATCGGCTGCTCCAAGCCGTCGCGCTACTTCCCTGAAACCAATGAGGCTCATACTGTTCATAGCACACCCCTCAACTCGGCTATTGGTTAATATAGAATAACCTATAGAAGATACTTATTCAAGTTGTACTATTGTATACTAAAAAATAATGAATATCCCTCAATCGGTGCGCATTTTTTCATTTTCAAGTATTATTAGTGTTCTTGTTTTGAGTACAGTGTGGTTTTATCTAGGCTGGACGGCTATGCTGGTTGCACTTATGCTGATTGTTATTGAGCTAACATTCAGCTTTGATAATGCCATTGTTAATGCTCGGGTTCTCTCTGGAATGAATGCATTTTGGCAACGTATGTTTATGACTGTCGGTATTATTATTGCCGTATTTGGTATGCGCATTGTATTTCCTGTCATCATTGTAATGTGTACAGCGGGCCTTGGTTGGAATGAGGTTGTTGGGCTCGCGTTTACAAATCCAAAACACTACGCCGAAGTGCTTGAAGCGGCCCATCCGGCTATTTCGGCATTTGGTGGTATGTTTTTATTAGTATTAGCACTTGAATTCTTTTTTGATGCTACGCGAGATGTGCGCTGGCTAGAGCAAATCGAACGTCGGTTGCAATACATTGGATCAAGGTGGTTGCATGTTATTGTTGCGAGTATACTCCTTGTTGTCATAACGCTTTTGCCATTTAATCCGTTTGCTAAAACAACCTTTTTTGCTGGTTTAGCGGGTATTGTTACGTATGTTGTCATTCATGGAGTGTCAGAGCTGGTAACAGCCAGACGTCAGGCTGCTGAAAAACAGGTTCGTAATCATGTCAAGCGTGTTGCACTCGCTGGCATTCTTTCCTTTTTATATCTTGAAGTGCTTGATGCAAGCTTTAGCTTTGACGGAGTTATTGGTGCATTTGCCATTACTAAAGACGTTATTATTATCGGTGCTGGCCTTGGTATCGGTGCGCTTTGGGTGCGTTCACTTACGCTTTTTATTGTGCACCGTAAAGTGCTTGAAACGTATAAATATCTTGAACACGGCGCGCACTATGTTATTACCCTACTAGCACTGACACTTCTTGTGGGGATTTTTTATGATATTCCAGAGGCCATCGTTGGGGTAGCTGGTGTCGCAGTTATTGCCATCGCCTTTATGAGCTCAGCGAAAGACAATAGACTTACTACACATATGTAATTTCAACAGGAGACTGCAAAAATGTTTCGTAACGTTTTGCTTGTTGTGTAACTGCAATTCTTTCTGTTTTAGAGAGCGTTTCAAATGTTTCTAAGCGTACGAGTGTACCTTTTGTTTTGGTAGTTCGTTTCCAGATGCCGATTACCTGCCCGTTACTCACAATAGTCGCTTGAAATACACCATTGCCTCCTGGAATAATACGATTTGCATATTCCGGGGCAAGCATGGCTGAACGGTCTTTGTATCCAAGTATGTATTCATCAAAACCGGGCAGTAAAAAAAGTGATGGTTGTCGGGATGTTCCAAGGTTTAGGCGATGCCAGTACACCTTCTGGTTAATCTCTGTCTGCTGCAATTCATTGCCGGTCAGTGCTAAGCCGCGCCGCGCATCGCCAAGGGTAATATTCGCCCAACCGGCAAAATCTTGCAGTGTAGCCGGGCCGTGGCTCGTGAAATAGCGCCTAGTTAGCTCAAAGAGTGCTTCTTCGTGTGACTTTTCAGGAGTGCGAGGTAGCCATTCATCCATGAGTACGAATGTTGGTTGTTTGCCCTCGTGCGGGCCGAAACACAGCAATCCTTGTTCAGAGAAATAGCGTAGAATATGAATACCACGCTGGCCCGCTGTGGCAATACCACCCGCATCTAGAAGATCACAGAGAACTTGGCGGCTTAAAGCAATGCCGCCCGAAAGGGATCGTTCAAGAAGCTGCTTACTTTTTTCAAGTACGGCGTCCGTTAGCTCTAGCGAACGTCGACGGCTAGCCGTCGCCGCTGTGGCGCGCGGTGCGAGCAGCTGAACCATCCAACGAGCATCTTTTGCTGCAACAAAATGTAGTGTGCCACGCATCGGCCATGTGCGAACGATTTCTCGATTAATAATCGCTTGTTCAACGTCCACCCTCGTGAGCTTTTGTGTTCGAAGTGCAATCGACCACAATGTGCCTACGTAGTCCTGCGCTTGCATGGCGCCCATCCATGTCACGACTTCCTTAGCGCGCGTGAAATCGGCTTGTTGAATGTGTTGACTTTGTAGGCGGAAAGTTGGAACTGTTCCTATATCCATATGCAGCTGATTGTACGTGAGTTTCCCGGTTGTCACAATGTTCTTAACTGAAAAGTGGCATAATTTTCGTAATAAATCGGTGCAGCTCTGGATCGAATTGCGAAATGGGGCTGGCTAGGATGTCGTCAATCTTCCACCATCGCACCTCTGCAAACTTTCCTTCCTCAACAGTCAGCGGTGTCTCGTCGTTTGCTTGAAGGACGTACCAAAGCGATACGTCGGTATGTTTACCCTGGCCATTTGTTCTGGTAACGGTAATAAAATGTGGCGTTACTTCGCCTAAAAACTTAGCGGCAATACCGAGCTCTTCTTCGCATTCTCGGCGTACTGTTTCGGCTGGATCTTCATCCGGATCGACATGTCCGCCAGCCGGCACCCAAAGTTTGGCAAGTAAATGATCTTGTAGCAGCATTGTTTTATGAATAGGGTCAACAACGGCAAAGTAACTTACTAGGTGTTTAGGTGGCACATCCGGTTTTTGAATTCTATAAAGTTGTGCATCACTTTTAACCCAGTTTATAGCATCTGTAATATCAGTCTGTTCGCGGTTATCTAACGGCGTAAGGGTTGCAATCATTTTCTGCAACGTTTCTCGTATCTCATCCATTCTTGTAGTATAGCGGTTGTAAATTGCGAGTACCATAGTCATTATTATTGACAAAATATATTTAGTATTGTATAATGTTAATTACATCCCGATCAAGCAAGTCTTGCCGTGGATCGTTCCGCGACAAGCAGACAACCGAGGAGTCTCAGTGACGACGACCGACCCGAAGAGTGTCGACCTCGCTCCGGCCACCAACGCCTTCCTACCGTTCGTGCCGATCCTCCTGGAGATGACGGAAGAGTACCGCTGCGAGGGCGCACCCGAGTTCGCCATGAGGCAGAGCTTCATCTGGACCGACGAGCTGAACGGAAAGAGGATGCTCACGGTCAACATGGCGGCGAGACCCATCCCTCTCAAGGATGGCTACAGTCTCTTGCTGGCCTTTACCGGCGAGAAGGCGGACGACTTCCGTCAGGCCTTCCAGTCCGTCCTGATCGATGAGACCATGCGGGCGCTGGCCGAAGACAACTGGCAGCTGGTCAACTTCAACGCCCAGAAGGAGAACGAGCCGGAGACCAGTTCCGCCGGCATCCGTTTCATCGTGAGGCGTGAGGAGAAGATCACCGGCATGCCGGTGTAGCTCCCCGCAGTGTTGTGCGACAACCATTCCTGGTGTGTTCGTACGATGCTCACCTGGTCTGCTTGTCGCACAACACCATAGAAGCTATAGTTTGCACTCGTACTACACGAGTGTTTTTTGATTTTCATTATGATATAATACAGAGCAAGTACAGGGGCATAGTACAACGGTTAGTATAGCGGTCTCCAAAACCGTAGATTGAGGTTC
>CAZTOK010000007.1:0-55855 GCA_964615445.1 uncultured Candidatus Saccharibacteria bacterium
AATATTCCAAGCGTCGAAGTCATGCAACAATATGGAATTCCGCAGTCTGTTACGGCGGCGAAAAAACTCGGTATAACTACCTTGAAGGACAGCTCGAGCTATGGTTTGTCATTAGCACTTGGCGCGGCCGAAGTACCGCTTATCCAAATGACCAATGCGTACGCAGCGTTTGCCAATACTGGCCAGCAATACGACACGACTATCATTCAGCAAATCAACGACAAATTTAATAACAATATCTTTAAGGCGAGCGAACAGCCAAAAACTGCTATTAGCTCGCAGGGTGCCTACCTCATTTCAAGTATCCTATCGGACAATAAGGCACGCGCTCCAATCTTTGGATCGTCCCTTACCGTTCCGGGGCGTACCGCTGCAGTAAAAACCGGTACTACCAACGACGACCGCGATGCCTGGACAATCGGCTATACGCCTCAGCTTGCCGTAGGTATTTGGGTAGGAAACAACGATAATACCGTCATGAGGAGTGGTGGATCGGATATGGCAGGGCCAATTTGGGTGGCCACTATGAAATCCGCACTGGCTGGTGTGCCAAATACACCATTTACCATTCCATCCGGTATCGTGCAAAAACCAATTTGTTACGGCAGCTACGGCCTTGCTAACGCAAGCAGTAGCAATACCTATAACGAGTATTTCCTCTCCTCTGCTCTACCAACAACCACCTGCTCAGCTACCAAACAGCAAAGTGATTCAAATACCAATACTCAAGATAAGCCAACACAATCAAACACGACCGATAATTCAACGAATAGCAATACAACCTCAGGCTCTGGTGACGGCAATACTACTACAGGTGGCCAAAGCGGCGGTACCGGCACCGGAGGAACGGGCGCAGGTGGAACAGGAACTGGCGGTACCGGGGGCACTGGAACCGGTACTGGTGGAACTGGTTCGGGCGGCACAGGTAGCGGTGGAGGTGGTACTGGCGTTATCCCACCAGTAAAACCGTAGCTGTGTCATAATAGAAACCATGATTGCACACGTTTCTGGAATAGTTGCCGAAAAATTTAACTCATCCGTCATTGTAGACGTACATGGAATAGGCTATGAAGTGGCTGTAGCGCTTGGTGATTACGAGCAGGCACTGCTCAACGAGCCAGTTAAATTTTACACCTATCATCATATCCGGGAACAATCTCAGGAATTATTCGGCTTTACAAGTCTCGCTGCAAAAAAGCTATTTGAAATGCTTATTACCGTACAGGGAGTTGGTCCAAAGGCGGGTCTGGCTATTTTGAGCCTTGGTGATAGTGAAACGGTGCGCAACGCTATTGCAAACGGCGATAGTACCTTTATTACCAAAGCAAGCGGAGTGGGGAAGCGTATTGCTGAGCGAGTCGTTGTAGATTTGACCGATAAAGTTGGCTTAGCTATTCGTACGAATGTAAACAGCCAGGGCGTCTCAACTTCGCTTAGCCATACCGACGAAGCACTCGAAGCGTTAATGGCACTTGGTTATAGTCTGAACGACGCCACACGTGCACTTGAAGGGGTATCAACAGATCTTTCTACTGCAGATCGTGTGACGCAGGCATTAAAAAATTAAGTTTACTATACTGCTTATAGCATGCGTATATTTATTTCAAAAAATGAATGTGCAATAATGGTTACACGCTTCTCTACTCATAGCCGATGTGAAATTCACATGCTCTAGTTGGCAATGGGTTAAATTTGATGTAATATGATTTCTGTAAGTTACTTAATGACAGAAAGGATATTATGCTAAGTAAAAAATTTGCGAGCAAGACAGCTAAAAAGCTTCACAGCTAAAAAATTTCATCATAGCTTAATTTAGGTAATATCTTTGTTGTCTAAATCACAAATCAGTGATGAGCTTGATACTTTTATTACTCATGATCGTAATGAGGTCAATGTGTATCTCATAGGGTCTATGGGTTATTTTAATTCAACGTCATTTAACCCTCGGTTAAGTGACGTTGATTTATTATATATACCCGACTGCAGGTCCCTTAACGGTTATGTGCGACACCTGACCCAAGCTATGAAAATAGCACACCACTTTGATAACGACTCTGAGCCGGTAGATGTATTTTTCCTCAACAAAACGATAGCTGCGACGCATCTTTCCTGTCTCTCGATGATATTGAGTGCAAATACTCCGTACGATGAAGATCTTCTTTTTGGCAGTGGAAAGTGGTCAGAAAGTGGTCAGAAAGCACCCAGTTCAGAAATCCGGCAGCATCTTTATAAAGGGTATATCTCTACTTTTTTGACCTCATACCTTAATTCCTTACCGAAATCTAATACCGAAGTAGCAAGGAAAACTGCAAAGGATCTATTTAGGGCTCTAAAAATGGACATATGCTGGAGAGTTGAATCGTCATCATTCGAACAGTATGAAAAAGAATTGTTTTCACTAAGTACATTTGAACAGTTAGAGCCGCTTCATGTAGATATAGATAAGAAGTATGTCCGACTTTTTGACACTATTTTGAAAACCGGCGTCGTTGAAGACTGGTCTGAATGGATGATAGGTCAGGAGTTACTCGCTGAGCAACTTTTAAAAGTAGCCCCCGGTAAAGCAAAAGATTCGCGTTTTTACGCGTCTTTATGTCAGATTCGCGAACTTTTGATGGTCCGCTTAAAAGATATTATTTTAAAGAGTAGTGCCTCTGAGCAATCCTATGCAATTGAAGAATATGTAAATGAGGCAATAGGTATAGTTGCAAGACTGGGCGTTATCGGTCTGGATAAGTTGGCTGAGTTTGACGAGAATACGCCAGATATCGTGAAAAAAAGCTTCGAATATATAATTAGTTACCTTGAAGGTAGTGAGAAAATAAGCCTCCTTCACCTCAGTGCTTCAATAGTGCTTTTAGAGTATGCTTTGGAGCAAGGTATTGACATCGCAAATAAAAATACATTAAAGACTTTGTTAAAGTAGGGATTAGCTGATATAATTACAGTATGTTAGTACACTTTATCGCCCCAGTAGATGGACTAAAAGAAAATATTGATAATCTTCGACGTGTTACGAAATGCATACAAGATAAAGGTCACACTTTAGCTAGAGACTGGATTGAAGATGCATATAAGGAAACGAAAGATTCAGATGCTTCTCGCGAGGCAGACAGACGCAACGACCAGTGGCAATCTATTATTGAAGATAATTTTGAAGCAATCGCAAAAGCAGACGTTGTTATCGCTGATATTAGTACAGATAGTACCGCGCTTGGTTACCAGATAGCCACCGCTGTACAACAAAAGAAGCCTACATTATTAGTTTTGCGAGAAGGCAAGAGTGTTCCTCCATTTACTTGGAATATCCCATCGAGTTTCCTTAAAAAGGTTGAGTATGGTGACGATGATATAGCTGAAAAAGTAGTGCCTTTCCTTGAAGAAAACGATATCGGTACGAAAGATATGCGCTTTAACTTCTTTATTGACCGTGCCATCTATAACTATCTTCGTTGGGCTGCACTTAAAAGTGGCAAAACCAAAGCCGAAGTGCTTCGTGAACTTGTACAGCGTGAGATTGAAACTAAAGACTATTAATCTCTCATATTCTTGTAAAATACACAATTACATGCAAACAGTTAAGCGTAACTGCTATACTTAAAGATGATTATGGCAGTTCAACGCATTGTAGATACGAGTGGCAACGACGAGGACTCTGAAGAGCAGCAAATTGAAGTAACTTTGCGACCGCAGAGCTTTGCTGAGTATATTGGCCAGGAGCGTTTAAAACGCAATTTACAGCTGGCGATCGATGCTGCTAAAAAGCGAAGCGAACCTATCGACCATGTACTTTTATACGGTCCTCCAGGACTTGGTAAAACCACCATGGCAACAGTCATTGCCAACGAAATGGGCACAAACATTCGCGTAACGGCCGGCCCAGCGATTGAACGAGCGGGTGATCTTGCAAGCATTCTCACTAATCTAGCTGACGGCGATGTATTATTCATTGACGAAATTCACCGCCTCAACCGTGCTGTAGAGGAAGTGCTCTATAGCGCCATGGAAGACTTCAAACTTGATATTGTGATTGGAAAAGGACCAGCGGCACGTAGCGTGCGGCTTGACCTCCCTAAATTTACCGTGATTGGTGCAACCACACGTACAGGCTCACTCGCAGCACCGCTACGTGACCGATTTGGGCATATTTATCGGCTTGAGTTTTATACACCAGAAGAGATCTCACATATTATTACCCGCGCAGCGACTATTCTAGACAGTGCTATCCATCCGGAATCGGCAAAACTTCTTTCAACCAGAGCGCGTCTGACACCACGTATCGCCAACCGTCTCTTGAAGCGAGTGCGTGACTACGCAGACGTGAATGGTGATGGCATCATCGACACGATAACCACCACGAAGGCTCTTGAACTGCTCGAGGTGGATGAACTCGGTCTTGATCCGGCAGATCGTCATTTGCTCAATAGCATTATTGACTCCTACGGCGATGCGCCAGTAGGCTTGAATACAATTGCAGCACTTACGGGTGATGAAATGACAACCATCGAAGATTTCTATGAACCATATTTGTTACAGCTTGGTTTTATTGAGCGCACGCCGCGTGGTCGACGTGTCACGCCTAAAGCCTACGGCCATTTAGGGCGTTCTCTCACCGAAAAGGCACCGAAGTTGGTATAATAGCTGCATGGAACCAAACTCTTCTCAAAACCAGCCTGAGGATGCCACTCCGCAGGAGCAAAACGATCGGCCGCAACCTGTTGCATACGATACCGAGGGTCGCCCGCTCTATGCCGAGCCACTGCCACCTGCGTACCGTGCTCAACCAGGCCCGCAGTTTGTACATTTAAGCAGGGCTGTGTCACCAGAGCAGCCACCAATTTCAGATGACGTCAAGGCAAAGCACGAAGATTCCTTGCGCCAGTACCCGTCGCTTAATATGACCGAAGCCGAATATATCATTAGTGAAGTTCGTCGACATCCTATAGGACTGGTATTTCCCATCGTTATGGTGATATTTCTGATAGCACTTGTTGCTTCAACCATCATTAACTATCCGCTTATTATGTCAGCGCTTAATATCATGGATCCACCGGCGTTTAATCTTATTCTAGGTGGCGGATTACTTTTGATTCTTATGCTACTCTTGATTGGATATATAGCTGTGTGGATTTATAACAGCAATAAATTTTTCCTCACGAATGAAAGCGTCATCCAGGAAATTCAAACTGGCTTGTTTAATCACAACGAACAAACGGTCAGCCTTGCTAATATCGAAGACGCTAGCTTTACACAAGACGGTATTTTACAAAGCATTTTTGATTATGGCTCAATTCGTCTCAGTACCGAAGGTGACGAGACCACCTACCGGTTTACCTATGTCGCTAAACCAAAAGAACAAATTGCTATCTTAAATAATGCAGTCGAATCATTTAAGAATGGTCGACCAGCACCTAAATAGGTGCAAACGTATAGACGAGAAAATATACCTGAAATTGTAATGCGGTGCATCGGGGACTATCTGTCCGATGCACCGCTTGCTATATCAGCTTGCCAAAGAAATAATCAGCATCAGTGATTACACCACCTCTGATTTCAAGCTTAACGTAGCTGGCCCCATCTTTAAGTGATTCTTTCAACGTATGCTCGGCATATTCTGTGGCATCGTAGTATATGTCTATAATGATATCGCAGATTCGATCCTTACGTGAACCATCAAACGAGATGTACTGTGGTGCCTCGTATGTCTCGATATCACGAAGTACGATGTCAAACACTACGCCATTCGTTACGTACAGGTCGAAGCTCTTTGTCACAGATTTTCGACTCAAAAGAGCCTCGCGCAGCTTACCTTCCGTCATTGACGCGATTCCGTTCACCACGGTGCCACTCCTCATGAGTTATTGGCTCTGATTGGCGACAGAGTGCCATAGTAACGTTTTGATTTATCATTGTCAACGAGCTTCAGTGTCGTTTATCCTAAAAAACAAGGAACCCCTTGGTCTTTTGCGTAAGGGGTAGTAGTCATGCGCCTTTATCATTTCTCAGTAATCCCCTGTACCCAGCTGCCGAATGTTTCGTAGACAGCAGCTGGGTACAGGCTTCAATTGTCGGGAATGGTGGGATCAGCTCGTACCTTCGCAGCAAACGCTGCGGCGATCGTCAACCCGTCTGGGTCGGACTGTACCAGTTTGAGATCAGCATTCGCCCGTACTCTTCCAGGCGTGATGACTTCGAAGTACCAGCCGCACCGACCGTTCTGGTTCATCAGCAACGCAACACCATCCACTCCCAAGTGTATCGGGAGCTTGTAGCAAGGTCGCCGGGGCTTAGTGACACGAAGTTCTACGTGGCCCCATCTGAACACGTCACCGATCCGAACATCATGTTCCGTGAGACCGGCAACCGTCAGGTTTTCGCCGAAGATCCCGGGCATGTCGCTGATGCCCAGTTCAGCAGCCCAGAGACGTAAGTGATCGAGCGGGTAGGCGTATACGGCCTGGAATTGTCCACCATGAATGCGTTTGCCACGAATCATCCGCTTGTCAGCTTGCTCATCGCCTTCGATACCCTCTGGCGTGACAGTGACGAGACCTATTCCGATATCAGACTTCCTGATGCTTGAAATTACCTTCCTGCCTCGGTGCATTCCCAGTAGGGTGGGTGTACCTACGCTAACTTGTACAATTTCTGGCATGTTCAACACCTTCTCTCCTCGGACTCTATGAGTATAAACCAGGCTACTTAGAGACTCAACCATGAAGGGTTTGAGGTGCGGAAAGTTTCTTCCTGTCACATCCACACTGAAGGTGACGCCTATCTATTGACTTAATATATTTATATGCTAAAATATATTAAGTTGTTAGAAGCACTACCGAGGAGGTACTCATGCTTGATCTCAAGGTGGTCAATACGACTCGCTACGACTGGCTCATCGCCGTCGAGCTTCGCCTGCGCCAGGGTCGCCAGTTCACGCCGGCCATGCGCGAGCAGCTCCGCACGCACGATGATGTCCTGCGCGTCATTCCCGGCAACAACCCCACCAAGGTGTTCGTCCTGACGAGTGTGGCGGACTTCGCCGAGAACAACAACTCGCGCGCTGACTTCGTCAACGAGCTCAGTGGGATCGCAGCCGTCGCTGCGTAACTCCGGACCTCAGATACATGGAGAAAACTCCGTATCTGGTGGTACGGAGTTTTCTCTTTTTGTAGACAAAATA
Source organism: uncultured Candidatus Saccharibacteria bacterium (assembly GCA_964615445.1). Taxonomy (GTDB): domain Bacteria; phylum Patescibacteriota; class Saccharimonadia; order Saccharimonadales; family Saccharimonadaceae; genus JALRBM01. The sequence goes on from CAZTOK010000007.1 coordinate 7,178, forward strand.
AAAAAACAGTTAAGGAATATGTAATAACGGTCTTTACGAGATGTCGTAATAAACGTCAGTTATGAATTACGACTTGTTTTTGTATAGGTAGCTTCTTTTTCAAGATCGGCGCTTAGTGTATACGATTTACACTGATCGTTGATACAGTTGCTTGTTTTGTAATGATATTCTGAACCTTGAGCATTGATATCAACGCCATTTGGGTCGGTAAAGAGTGACGGATCCATAGCAGTAAGCGTTTTGCTATCAATTTTTGCCGGGTAATAGCCATTCTTAGCGTAAAAAACTTCTTCAAGATTGTAATACATAGCATTAATCGCTGTTTTTCGCTGCCCATCACGCTGCTGAGCAACAAGGTCGCCTCGCTGCATAAAAAGAAGGATGCTTGCCGTCGCCAAAAACAAAATGACGACGATAATTTCGATGACCGTAAACCCTTGAGATCGTTTCATTACCCCTATTATAGCAGACTATTTGGTGTTATAATAAAACTAATAAAGAGAGGGAAGTTATGGCTAAAAAGACCGAAAAAGCAGAGATGGCCGAGAAGGCGACGACGAATGAAGGTAAGTTAAAGGCACTTGGCCTTGCAATGGATCAGATTACCAAACAATTTGGTGACGGTTCTATTATGAAACTGGGTGATTCGCAAAAAGTAGATATAGAACTGATTCCGTCTGGAGCACTGAGCCTCGATTTGGCACTTGGTGGTGGCTATCCAAAAGGTCGTATTATTGAAATTTATGGCCCAGAAAGTTCAGGTAAAACAACACTGACGCTTCATGCTATTGCAGAGATTCAAAAACAGGGTGGTATTGCAGCGTTTATCGATGCTGAGCACGCACTTGATCCTAGTTATGCCAGAAAGCTTGGCGTTGACACGGATAGTTTGCTCGTAAGCCAGCCAGATAACGGCGAACAAGCACTCGAGATTGCCGAGACGTTAGTGCGTTCAAATGCAGTAGATTTGATTGTTGTCGACTCTGTCGCGGCACTTGTACCGCAAGCTGAAATCGAAGGCGATATGGGTGATGCGCAAATGGGACTTCACGCCCGTCTGATGAGTCAAGCAATGCGAAAACTCACGGGTGTAATTAACAAGTCGAATGCAACGGTTATTTTCATTAACCAGATTCGCATGAAAATTGGTGTTATGTTTGGTAATCCAGAAACGACCACTGGTGGAAATGCCTTAAAATTCTATGCTTCAGTACGTATGGACATCCGCCGTACTGGGCAGATTAAAGACGGCGAAAACATCATTGGTAACCGTACTAAAGTAAAGATTGTCAAAAACAAGATTGCGCCACCATTCCGCGTCGCTGAGTTTGACATTATGTACAACGAAGGTATGTCAAAGACTGGCGATGTCCTTGACCTTGCGGTGCAGCATGGTGTTGTTGGCAAATCGGGTGCGTGGTTTGACTACAACGATGCCAAGATTGGTCAGGGCCGTGAGGCAACCAAGAAGTACTTAAAGGAAAACCCCGACGTTCTTGCAGAGATTGACCAAAAAGTACGCGACAAAGTAGCCGAGCAAGACATTTAGTATCACGCAAGATAAAATGCCACTTATCTTAAGGATGTGCTATTCTTAAGGATGTCGTATTTCCTCTTGAAGGAGAGGTGTCGTGGTTACTTTGTACATTCCGAAGTCGTCCTTTCTTCATCCTAGTGATGATGGACGATTTGTTGTAGGTGAGATTCGAGACTTCGTTGAAACCGTTATTCTCCCACTTATGGAGCGTCGTAAGATCTATCCGAGCAGCAGTCTTGGTGTTGCCGTGGGGCATTTTCGTCGGATGCCGGAATACCAGCAGGTGTGGGGTGATCCCGCGTCCCTTGTAGCGGCAGCTACATACTGGGGAGGAGCCGCCGGCGAGCATCGTGCTATCAATGCTATGTGCAAGATGCGTCCAGCAGCCCGTGAAGGCATGAGTAGTGCTATGCTTGCTGAAGCACGGCATCGAGGAGAGTATGCATTTCATGAGGTGGTTACATCGAGTATTGAACGTTCTTTAAGCGCAGATTTTCCCTGGGGAGACTATCCCCAAGGTGGTGCCGTGTTTAGCAGGCCAATACGTCCCGAGGGGCTAGCTTGGCTTGTCGGCGTGGATGGAACAGATACAAGCCATGACGGCCTCATTGCAGGAATGATTGCAGACTATCTTTTCGCTCATTATCCAGGTTAGCAACTTGAGGAAGCGGCATGCCCTACCTAGTTTTAGGTAGGGCATCACCATTTCAGATACAATAAGATAAGAATGAAAGTTACTGCAATAACCAGTCAGACAAAAAATACACACCGTGTTAACGTGATGGTTGACGGCGCGTATCGATTTAGCCTCGATGTCTTTCAAGTAGGAGAGCTGGGCATTCGAGTTGGCAAAGAGTATTCCGAAGAAGAGTTGCTTCGACTTGAGCGTGAAAGCCAGTTTGGAAAATTATATGCACGTACGCTTGAATACTGTCTTTCGCGGCCGCATAGCACCAAAGAAGTCCGTGATTATCTATACAAAAAAACCAGAGACACCCGTACGAAAACCGGTGATATAAAGAAGGGCGTCACTTTCGAAGTTACTGAGCGTGTGCTTGATAGGTTATTAGAGCGAGGCTATGTGAACGACGAAAAGTTTGCATTATTTTGGATAGAAAACCGCCATCTACGAAAAGGCACAAGCAAACGAAAGCTTATCGCTGAGCTCCGCGCAAAAGGTATAGATCAATCTATTATCGAACGCCACCTTACCGAATCAGAACGTAATGACCAAACGGAATTACAAAAAATAGTTATCAAAAAACGTCATCGCTACGCAGATGAACAAAAGTTCATGCAGTACTTGGCTCGCCAAGGATTCTCCTACGACGACATTAAAGAAGCTCTAAGCGTCGAAGATTAGTGGCGATCATCATGTTCGGCTTGAGGGCCGGCCGACTTGCGGAATGGATTGACGTAGGCCGTGCTGCGAAGATGCTGTGTACTTGGTTCTGCTGCTTTAGCTTCAGAATGAACGACAATAGCATCGTTGCTAATCTCAATAATTTGCGTACGGTGAACCAAAAGTTCTGTATCATTAAAACTTTGCAGAAGTGGCCGTTTGACATTTAACTGTTCGACCAAGAAACTACCGGTTTCAATGGTATATCCAGTTACTTTTCCAAGTTTGCGTCGCTTCTCATCGACGACTTTTTTGTCTTCGAGCTCAAAGTGAAGCTCATATATGTTGCCAAGTTTAATAATATCGTCTGGTGAAACAAACTCATCACTTGAATCAACAATTAGTCCAATATCACTAAATTCACGCACATCGGCAATACGAAGAAGAGAGGGGTGGGTATCGAGTAATGGACCGGTAAGTTCATACGCTAAGATTTGAAGTGTCGCCGGATCAATAATCGCCCGTGACGTACGTGCAAGTTCACTCCCTGTTTGAAGTCCCATCACGGGTGTGTTTATAAGTCGAGATCCAGCAAGTAACATATGTTTAGTATACCTATTTCCTAGGTACTACTCAACAAACGGATTGGTACGGCCATGTGAGAGGTCGAGGTCGCCGCTGTTTTGGGTAGTAGTCTTGAGTTCCTCAATACGTTTAATAGTAGTCTGGTCGAATGTTGAGCTATTGCTTGTGGGGCTATACCCCGACGTATCACCTGATTTTACGATAATATTGTTGAGCATTAAAATAACAATTGCCAGGCCGCCAAACACCACGACGACAAAAATAATGATATGGAATCGGTGAAGCATCTGGCTGAACAACCGTTTGATACTACTAGATGAAATAGAGAGCTTTATATCCATAATAATTTACCGTACATATACCTGAATTGTTAAAACATCGCTGGAAACGTCACTGCCAGAGCTACCTTTCGAAATACCAACCTTGGAAATTTGCATTTTTGTGAGGTTTTGTTCAATAGAACGGATAAAGCGGAGCAAATTGTTATAATTGACCGGGTTTTTAAGCGTTACGGTCACCGTTTTTGAGTTGACGCCTGAAACGGCGGGCGCAGTGGTGCCTGTGGGTGTAGGATTGGCACTGCCTCCTGCCGGTGTGGTAGTGGTAGCGCCAAAGTCGAGGCTCGTTATAGTGATGCCGGCCTTGCCTGCATACCCGTTTAGGTCGTTCACGATCTGATCTTGGTATTGATAGCTCTGACTTTCGGCGACAATATTGCTTGCGCGCGTCATAACATCTGCATCGGCAGTTAGTTGTTGCTGGACTTTTTGCAAAGTTTGTAGACTGTCACGACTTGCTGCTGCATCTGCAGTAGTGTGACTCACGTCTGCAGCCATATCTCGAAGCGTCCCGTCAATAACTGAGAAGCCGATTGCAGCTATAAGGATAATCAAGAATAACGACGCCGAAAGGATAAGGCGAAGTCGAGTTGCGGTCATAGAAATTGATTTCATTGAGCGGCATCCTTTTTTATAGTAACAGCTAAGCTAACGCTAAACGGATATGGACCAGCATCTCCACCTGTAATACTTTGAAAGTGGACGTTCGTAAAGAGCGATGATTTTTCAAAGGATGTTTTCAGTGCGAGAGCGCTCGCGTAATCTTTTGCTTTTGCGACAAGAACGGTTTCAGTCCCAAACGTTTGAGCGTCGAGGTTTAAGTTGTTAAGCACCACGCCGTTAGGAAGAAGGTTGGCGATTTGTAAAATGACCTTAGTGTAGGTAACCTCGTGATCGAGAATTTGTTTTGCGATAGACAAGTTGCTACGGAATTGATTTGCCTCTGTCTGAACATCAGCATAACTTGCCACTTTAGCGTTGTTGTCGTTAATAGTTTGTTGGGCGCTTGCCTTGCTGGCACTAAGATACACATAGGTGATAACAACGGCCAGCGCGAGAGTAGCAACCGCAACAACAAGGAAGATGTTATACCGAATAAGGAGCGTGTTACTGCGAGCGGCACGAAGTTGGCGTTTTTCCTCTGGTGGTAAAAGGTTAATCATCGCCAGATCTCCCTTTGATTAATACTTGCGAGGCCGGCAACGGTAATATAGCGTGGGCGAAACTGTTTACTCGGTTGTGGCAAGGTACCAAAATCAAGCTTTTGCCATGGGCTAGCAACGCGGGCCGGCATGACCAGTTCATTCGTGAAATAATCACCGATACCAGGCACATTACTTCCGCCGCCCACAATAAGGACCTGCTCTATTTTGCGGTCGTCATTGAGGCGTTCGTTATAGTAACGAATCACCTTTCGTACCTCAACCAAAATGCGTTGGAGGCTTGGCTGCAAGGCGCTCGTGAGCTTAGCTTGGCGTGGCCCGGCCGAAAGGCCGTTTAGTACTTTTAGCTGATGGGCATTTTCAAGAGCAACGTTGAGCTTCTTGGCAATATCGAGCGTAAATGTATTGCCGCCTATACCAAGGCCACCACTGACACGAATGGTACTGCTTTCAAGCACGGCAATATCTGTCGCTGCAGGGCCAATATCAACAATAAGCGTTGTAAGATGCCCTTCCTCTGTTGCCTCAAGTACACGAGCTACGGAATTGATGCTTGGTTCGATCATGATAGGCTGGAGGCCAGCGGCAATGGCAACGTTCATGCAGCTATCAACCAGGGTTTTAGGAACGGCTGAAAGGAGCACCGTGAGCTCTTCTTTGCCCCGTTCAATAATTTCGTAGTCGACATACAGCGAGCTTACGGGGATAGGAATATACTGGTCTACCTCGATCTCGACGGCATCAGCAAGCGTTGTCTCGGCGCTTGATGGGACAGTAAATGTGCGCGAAAATGTGCGGCTCGTGGGAACACCAAGCACAGTATGTTCGCTGGGAAGAGTACCAACCACTTTTTCTTTAAGAAGTGAAGTGAGATTTTCGGTAAGGTAGGTATCGTTGCCATCGAGTGACTTTTGGATCTTAGCAGGGTCAAGGTCAACCGAACCATAGCCGAGCACTAGCCATTTTTTTGGGTCAACAGCCATCACCTTGATACCAGTCTGACTGATATCAAGTCCGATAATTGGCTTGTCTTTATAAAATAATTTTGCCACTATGTGCCCACTAAATACCCACTAATAGTTTAGTTCTAGTATAGCATGAGCGTATTGTAATAGGGATGATTTCTCTGGTTTTAAGAGTGGATGACTGCAGCAGTTTTTGCTACAGTCATCCACCTCGCTCCATCTTTCGATCTCAACCAATGGGCATAATGGGCGCAATCCGAATAGTCCACCCTTCACGGTAGTCCGATGGAAATCTTTCAAGATTTGAGACGAAATTACCTTCATTTCGTATTTTGTGAGCGATATACTCTACCACTTTCTGGTTATCGAATACGGTAAAGACGATGGTGGAGCCCCAGTTTGTATGCTCAATGACAATATGGTAGTCAAGGTAAGCGCTCATGACGACTTCATCAACCAGACCAACATATTGCCCGCCCTGCTCGATGTATCGCAGTACATCGCGGAGCGTATAGAGCCTCGACATGACGAATATGAGCTCGAAAAGATTGAGCATGAAAACCTCCCTGTAAGCGAGATTAACACTCCCTAAAGTATAGCAGGTCAGCCTTTAATGTTTTGTGCAAGACCAGCAATTGGTCCCATAACGCTTGCTGCGATGAGTCCCACCATGCTTCCCATGATAACAATCATGACCGGCTCAATAATGGCACTCAGACCGTCAATAGCCACGTCCACTTCTTCTTCGTAAAAATCAGCCACTTTTACGAGGACCGTATCGGTTTGACCAGTTTCTTCACCCACAGCGAGCATTTGCGACACAATAGGAGGAAATAAATCATTTTTTTCAATCACAGAAGAAAGCGTGTCGCCGTTTTTGACCGCATCGGCGGCATCGTTTAGGGCTTTTTCGTACACAACATTACCAACAGCACGAGAGGTAACGCTCAGCGCTTCTAGTACCGCCACACCGGCACCCATGAGCGCAGAAAAGGTGCGAGCGAATCGCGCGACTGCCACTTTCATAATAATTGTCTTAATACCAGGAATCTTTAACACAACGTGGTGAAACTGTGATTTTCCTCTCGGTGTTTTAATATAACGCAGCAGCAGAAAAATACCGCCAATCACACCCGGCACTACAATAAACCAATAGTTGGTGAAAAAGCCGCTTATACCAAGCATGGCCTGAGTAAGCGGTGGCAGCTTGGCATCTGGACCGCCAAGGTCGGTTAAAATTTTACCAATTTGTGGAATAACGAAGAGCATAAGACCAAAGAAGGCAATAACCGTAATGACGACGAGTACGGTTGGATACGTCATGGCACTTCGTACCTTTTTACGAATGGTTGCATTTTTTTCCTGTTGCATAGCCAGACGCTTTAAAATCTCGTCAAGAATACCAGCCGCTTCACCAGCACGCACCATATTAACGTACACATCGTTAAAAGCAGTAGGATATTTGCCGAGCGAATCGGCGAGCGAGGCACCGCTTTGAATGTCGCTAGTGACACCAGCTAAAATCTTTTTTAGTGCCTTACTCTCAGTATGATCCTCTAAAGAAGTAAGAGCGCGAAGGAGTGGTACCCCTGCACCTACCATGGCACTGAGCTGTCTGGTAAACATCACCAAATCGTCACTCTTTACTTTGTTGCCACCAAGAAGATCGTCAAGGCTAAAGCCGCGTTTAGTGGCTCCCCCTTCCTTTAGACTAATAGGGCGAAGACCCTGCTTACTCAAGGCTGTCATAGCGGCGGCTTTATTATTCGCTTCTAAACTACCGGTGATCGATTTGTTTTGGGCATTTGTGGCAATATAAAGATATTTCGGCATACTTATTCCTTAGTAACGCGCAGTACTTCTTCAATAGTGGTGTCGCCTCGGAGCGACTTAATAAGTCCGTCAATTTGCATGGTAATCATGCCTTCAGCTATGGCCTGGTCTTGAATCTGTATACTGGTGGCGTTGCCAATAATAAGCTTTTGCAGTGCGACGCTACTTCCGAGTACCTCGTAAATACCAATACGGCCTTTAAAACCGGTGCCATTACACTGTTCGCAGCCATCGGGCGACGCCTTCCAAAGAGTAGTAATGGTAGTGTCACTTGTACTGAGTGGCGTGTTATTGCCAATCTGCTGATTAAGTGCTTGCGACTCAAGAGTATGAATGTACGCAAATGTTTCGTCAGAACGAAGTGTGAAAAGACGTACAACAGCATCAACCTCTTCTTTAGCTGGCACGTAACTTTGACGACAATTCATGCATAGCCGACGGACAAGACGTTGTCCGACGACGGCTTTGATAGTACTTGCAATAAGAAATGGCTCAATTCCCATATCGAGCAAGCGGGGAAGTGTCGTCGCTGCATTATTAGTGTGCAGTGTACTGAACACTAAGTGGCCAGTAAGGGCAGCCTGCACGCTTAGATTAGCAGTTTCGGTATCGCGGATCTCACCAATCATGATAATGTTCGGATCTTGACGGAGTAATGCGCGGAGTCCATTTGCAAACGTCATGCCGGCTTTTGGATTAGTTTGTGTTTGGTTAACACCGGGAATTTTATATTCAACCGGGTCTTCAACAGTAGAGATGTTTACGTCCGGTGTATTTAAAGTAGTAAGAATACTAAATAAGCTGGTTGACTTACCTGATCCGGTCGGGCCAGTAATAAGCACCATGCCGTTTGGTTCTGTCAGTGCCTGTGAAATGACTTCGAGCGAGTGGCCCCAATACCCAAGCTCACGGAGTGTCACCGCTTGGTTTGATTCGTCTAAAATACGCATAACCACTTTTTCGCCGTCAACCACAGGGAGCGTACTGACACGAAGGGCATATTGTTTGCCGGCTACCTTTATTTTAAAACGGCCATCCTGCGGTACGCGGCGCTCGTCAATTTTAAGGTTTGAAAGAATCTTAATGCGGCTAATGAGCGCATTAATAACATTTCGCGGTAGACGATTTACCTCTTTTAACACACCGTCGATACGGTAACGCACCTGAATATAATCTTCGCGTGGTTCAATGTGCACGTCACTCGCGTTTGAGCGAATAGCGTATTCCAGAAGGAGATTAACCGTCTGGGCAATTGGCGAATTCTCGGAAATGTCAGCGTCCGTAACGTTCTGCTCACTTCCAGCATCTTCGCTCTGCACACTAATAACTTGGTTCAGCTCCTTATTAACATCACCGCGGTAGTTCTCGAGACACGAAAGAATATTGTTATGTGTCGCAACGTACACCCTAATATTTTCACCAATTTGCTTTTGAATAAAATTGATTGCCTGGACATCATCCGGATCGTCCATGGCAAGGTGCATAAGGCCGTCATCATCAATTTTAAACAGAACAGCGTTGTACTGCCGGGCGATGCGCTCCGGAATCTTATTAATAACATCACTCGGAATATCGCGTGGATCAATTTCTATAAAAGGAATTTGCGCTTCTTCTGAAAAGGCGATGGCGAGGTCTTTTTCACTCATCAAACCTTGTTGTACTACCAAGTCTTGCAGCGGCCGTCTTGAACGAGCCCCTTCATCTTTAAGAGTTTTAATTTGCTCGGGCGTAATGTTTTTATTACGCCCGAGCAAGGTTTCAATGGTGGCATCAGAAATACGCATATTGCTTATGGTCTATTGTACCCGCCTAAGGCGCAAAGTGCCAGCTATTTAGTGGTATACTAAACAGTAATGATTATAGAGGTGAACGGCGAGGCCGAGATGAAAACCTTTGGCGCGAGACTAGGCGCTTTATTAAGAGGTGGCGAAATCATCGAGCTCATTGGTGATGTCGGTGCAGGTAAAACCACGCTCACCAAAGGCATTGCCAGTGGTTTAGGTGTAGATGAGGATGTACAAAGCCCAAGTTTTACTATTAGTCGGGTCTATGACACACCAAAAGGCATTCAGCTGGCGCACTATGACTTCTACCGCTTGCAGGATGCCGGCATTATGGCCGACGAACTGCATGAAACCGTGCATAGTCCGGATACTGTGACGATTATCGAATGGGCGGCAATTGTAGAAGGCGTCTTACCTGCAGACCGCCTCAGCGTGCACATTACTTCAATAAGTGAGCATGGCCGCAAGGTCGTCCTTAAGGCTGGCGGCGAAAAAAGCCAAGCACTTCTGGAGATGCTAGGATGATTTTACTTCTCGATACGTCGACGCCTGTCTGTAAACTGACGTTTGTTGAAGGTGACTGGCGCTACCACGATGAATGGCAGGCAGATCGTAACCTTGCAAAGGGTTTACTAAAATACATAGACGAAAAATTACAGAAAAATAACAAAAAATGGACTGACATTTCTGGTATAGGCGCCTTTCGTGGCCCAGGTAGTTTCACTGGTCTTCGCATTGGGCTCACGGTGCTTAATACTATTGCCGATGCTCAGCAGATTCCAATCGTCGGTGGTCTGGGCGATACCTGGCAAGAAGATGTACTCGAAGCGCTCACTAACGGCAAAAACGATAAGATTGTCTTACCGTTTTATGGAAGTGAAGCGCACATTACGAAACCAAGAAAATAACAGCAGTATCAATTGAGACCGTGGTGTCTTACATTAACTCTAGATTTTTGATATAAAGACTTTTTAATAAAAATGTGTTCTTATATATTGTAATATGCGTATATAGTGAGTATAATATAAAAAGCAGTAAACAAACTGCGGTGAAACCAGTCCGCAACGAAATCATCGACCTACGGGAGAGTATGATGGACGACATGCAGCAGCTCGCCAAACTCACCACTGTGGTGCCGTTCGGCGCCCAGGCCATGCAGGAGTATCCCGCCACCAGTGGCGGCTACAATCCGGCTGGCGCTGGCAGGAGCAACTGGACCACCAACGAGGACACCAAGGGCTAAGGCTCAATTTGTCTCTCGCGTCTCGGCGGACTTTACGTTCGCCGAGACCCCAACACCCTATGGAGGGTAGCATTGAAAAATAAAGGGAGAATCCTCATTCTCGCCAGTGCGAATGACGCCCACATTCCATATGTGACACGTCACCTCGACGCGTTTGGGGAAGAATACCTAATTGTTGACACGAAACGCATCTTACTTGGTGACCACTTGACCTACTGGTCTAAGGGTAACAAGTCGGATGTACTCTACCGTGGAGAAGCGATTGGGCCAGTAAAAAGTGTCTGGTACCAAGATCTCTCATTCGAACGAATGGGCGAGTCTCGTGCGTTTGCTCAACTCATTCGTGAGCAGGGTACGCAAGCAGGCATCTTGGGGCTTGAAAAGCTCTATCATGACCTGCTCGGCGACACCGATAGTCAATACTGGTCAGCGGCTCTTCCTGTAGAATCAATGATGAAGGAGTATGCGCGCAACGGCCTTAACCGGCTGGCAACTGCTCTAGGCAACATGTATCCGGAGGCATTTTGGATTTCGCGACGCTCAGCTGTGGTTCGTGCTATGCACAAGCCCTTGCAGTTGAAACTCGCCCAAGAAGCCGGATTTATTGTTCCCGAAACGATCGTGACCTCGGATCCGCGTGAAGCAGCGGCATTTCTTCAGCGGCTTGGCACATGTGTCATGAAGCCACTGTCGATTAGTCCGCCTGCTGGCCAGAACCAATACACGACTATCTTGGACGTGACAGAACCGCCGGATTTTTCTGGGCTTTTTGTGAGTCCGCATATCTTCCAGGAATTGGTAACGCCGCTTCGAGAATTGCGTGTGACAGGTATGGGCGCACTCACGTTCGCTGCCACCGTGGAGGACACGGACGCCGAAAGCGAAACTCGTGTAGGCGTGCGTGACTGGCGAGCCGGATTTGAGAAAGGAACATTCAAAGCTTCACGTTATGAGCTTTCTCGTTCTACTCGACGAAAGCACGTCAAGCTCCTTCGTGAGTTCGGTTTGGTGAACGGTATGACCGACATCATCATAAACGGACGCGGCGAAGAAGTGTATCTAGAAACTAATCCCAATGGTGCCTTTGGCTTCATTGAGGATGAAACCGAGTACCCGCTCGGATTTACTCAGGCCAGGCTGCTTAGCAGTGCTGGACGCTGGGTAGCTTCGCAGCGGTGGGTCCGTCAGTACGTATAATCATCCACGAGTTAGGAGAGGTATGAACTTCCTCGCTTGGGCTGCCAGTAAAGCACTGGAAGCACAGACAGATCCGTTCACTACTCAACCCGAGGTGTATCGAGCGTGTGTGCCGCATGCTGAAAATCTCATTCTGCCCGAACATTTGGGTATGATCTTGGATCGACCGGAGAGCTACTCACATACGCTGTGCGTGATGAGTGGCATGAGGTTCGTGCCGCAGCAAACATTTCGCAGCAGGGAGCACCTAGCTTCTTTCGTTCAGAGTACTGACGCTACTGTGGCGTATTCTGCTGTGCAGCGTTCGCTCAGTGCTGTCAAGCTTCTCTGTGAAGTGCTTGAAGGATGGACGGGCAACATTCCTACCTTCGGTACGGTGTACCAAACGCCAGCCGGCACACAAGGGTTCCAAGTTCATTGGGACCTTGGGTCGGTGGTAGTTATGCAGCTCAAGGGCATGAAGCGGTGGACTGTGCAGGCACCGATTGTCTCTTCGATTGCCGAGATCAAGGGTCGTAACCCCCATCTCAGCGACGAAGAAGTAGCGCTATCTCCCGTTGTTCTTCATGCAACATTGGAACCAGGAGACGCTTTGTTCATCCCTCGTGGAGCTCCGCACTTCGCCGAAGCGGTGGGTGACGTTCCGTCACTCCATCTGAGCTTAGGCTTGCTTCATCCGGACATCGATCTCAACCAGGTGACCGTTTATCCCTAGGATGCGGCCATCAAACGTGCGAGGGGACCTTCTATCTTTGTAAAAAGAAGAAATGAAGATCCCCTCGCATGGCTTACTCACGATACTGTCGTGAGTTTTTAATTTTATAAGAGTAAGATCGCACTTGCTGAAACGACGTATGAGTTGCCATTTCGATAAAAACATAGTGATATAATAGCAGCAACTCTTGAGAGTATTCACCTCTAGAGTTAACCGACAAGCAGATGGCATCCGAGGAGGAATCTTGGAAGGCAACGAGGCCACTCATATGGCCTACGACAGTCCTGAAGAAGACCAGCCGAGTAGGCACTTCTTCATCTGGGGACTGGTCGTCGTGGCGGTACTGGCACTAACGGGGTGGACTATTCAGCAGGTATGGTTCAACACGGCAGTGGTTGAGACAAGTTACAATACAGCGCTTGACATCATGGCCGACCCGCGCTCTCCTTGCCAACGAATCCCGGGAGAAATTCCTACCTGGGAGTGTACGACCCCTTCGCACGTTTCACCCGATGAAACCATGTCTTTTTTCGCGAGTACGTGCGACGGGGCGGGTAATACCAACGTGTACGACGGCGACCATGTGGTCGTGAAGATTCCCGTGGGACAGCTTGACGCAATTGACCGCCAGGGCAAGGGTGACAGTCGTGGCGACATGATCGTCACTATCCGGCCGAAGGTGTTCGGATTGTTCGGTGATGATGAAGTGCTGAAGACTGAAGCGGCTCCGACTATCGGTGGACCCTGTGGTCACGACTATGGCTTCTAGCTGACTTTCTACTAGATAGATACGGCAAGCAGTCGTGGGGTGTAGTGGGGTCTGTTGCCACATCTCGCACCGTCTGCTTGTCGTATCTATCTCGTTTTACGGATGAGCTATGCGTTATAAACAGCCTATGTTTTATATAACAATCGCACTTGCTGAAACGACGTAAAAAGCGCTACAATAAACGTAGTCTACTTATTTTTCTAGACATTTGATGAAATTTTGAAACTTCCAGCGTCGCCACACGTTCGTGTAACCGATACTATCGACTGATAACGAGTGACCTTCGCATTGGAGAAAGGAACAACCATGATAGAGGGTATCATTGCCGCTGCATTAGGGGTCATTTTTGGCGTGGGCGGAACAGTCATTTATGAAAAGCGCCGCGTCGCCGATGGCAAAAGCAAAGCTGAAAAAGAGATTGCCGCCGCAAAAACTAAAGCAGGCGACATTGTATTAAAGGCCAAAGATGAGGCACTTCAGTTAGAGAATGACCGACGTAAAGAATGGAAAAAAACTGAAGATCGTCTCGCGGATCGCGAAAGTACGCTTGATAACAAGCTCGATGAGCTCGATAAACGTGCCGAAAAACTTCGTAAACAAGAAGATGAAGTTGAAGGGTTAAAGAGCGAGATTCGTGATATTCGCACGAAACAGCAAGAGAAACTCGAAAAAATTGCTGGTCTGAAGAAAGCTCAGGCCGCTGAAAAACTTATGCAAATGACCGAGCACGATATTAAGGACGATCTTATCGGGCTTGTGAATAAGTTACAACACGACGCCGTTGAGGATGCCGAAGAACGGGCGCAAACCATCTTGGTGAGTGCCATGGAACGTATGGCGAGTGAGGTGACAGCTGAGCGCACCGTGACGGCCATTAAATTGCCCGACGAAGAAATGAAGGGTCGTATCATTGGTAAAGAAGGCCGTAACATTCAGGCGATCCAACGTGCAACGGGCGTAGACATTTTAGTAGATGACACGCCAGGTATGATTGTGCTTTCGAGTTTTGACCCTGTTCGTCGCCAGGTGGCTCGACTGAGTCTTGAAATGCTTATGAAAGACGGCCGTATTCATCCGGGCCGAATTGAAGAAGTCGTTGAAAAAGCCGAAAAGCAAATTGAAAAAGACGTGATGCGTGCAGGTGAAGATGCCGCTCGTGAAGTAGGGGTTGCCGGTATTCCAAAGGAAATGCTGCGTTTATTGGGTGAGCTGAAGTTTCGTACCAGCTATGGCCAAAATGTTCTCATGCATAGTACTGAAATGGCGCACATGGCAGGTCTCATCGCCGAGGAAATTGGTGCCGACGTACGCATAACTAAAATTGCTACATTGCTTCACGATGTTGGCAAGGCGGTAACACACAAAGTCGAGGGAAAGCATCACCATATTGGCGCTGAGCTTGCTCGTAAATATGGCATGGATGAGCGCATTGTGCACGCCATTGAAGCTCACCACGACGACATTGAAGCCACGACACCCGAGGCGCTCATTGTTCGCGTGTGTGATGCCCTTTCGGCAGCTCGACCCGGGGCTAGGAACATTAGTGCTGAGAATTTCGTAGAACGTATGCGTGACCTAGAGAATATCGCAACGAGTTTCCCTGGCATCGAAAAAGCCTACGCTATTAGTGCTGGTCGTGAAATTCGCGTCATTGTGAATCCGAAAAATATCGACGATCTTTCAGCTTTTAAACTTGCTCGCGACATTGCTACTAAAATTGAAAGCACCATGCAATACCCAGGCACTATTAAAGTAAATGTCATCCGCGAAACGCGTGCGATCGAATTTGCTAAGTAATGTTGAGTTTACGTAAAAAGAAGTGGCTTGAAAAGCTGCCAAAACGCATGTCGAGCGCGGCGCTCATTTTAGAGAATAGCGCCGAACAAGTCCTCGTGGTAAAAGCAAACTACAAACCGTACTGGACATTTCCTGGCGGCATTATTGATCCAAATGAGACACCAAAAGAAGCTGCAGTTCGCGAAACTCGCGAAGAAGTTGGCCTCGAAGTTGCCCTAGACGACCTTTCGTTTGTGGCGGTCATAGACCGGAAAAGTAACCTTATGCAAACCTATCAGTTTATCTTTAAAGCTCTATTAAAACCAGGAGCAGCAAACGACATAGTGCTTCAGGCAAGCGAAATAGACGAATATGCTTTAGTGACAAAGACACAAATCCTTGCCGGCGATAGAGTATATGCAGCAGCAGTGCAGAATTGGGCAAGTGGTATTACCGGGTATAGCGAGCACTTATTTGGTGACCAGTAAATTGTTGTAGAATTTCCCTTTAGGTTGTTAACAATAAAAGGATTTTATATAATCGTCAAGGCAATACCTTTGCCATTCGACACATTCGTCTAGCGTAAGGATCTCGGACGTGTCCGCACCCCTGGGGATTATCCCTGACGCACTCGAAGAGAGTGTCGCAAGCGCCCGGAGCTTTCGACGACAGTTGCTGGTCAATCGCATATGTCTTGTTCTCACTCTGGCTTCTATCGTGTTCTCGGTAGTAAGTCAGGTGCGACAGCATATAGTGAGCGTCCAAGGAGTCGGCCTGATATGGCCGCTTGCAGGACTATTCTTTGCAAGCATTAAGTTGCTTCTTGTTCCCGCGATGAGAGCGGCAATTACGTCAAAAGAGGGAAGTCTCTCGTACGTCCTCTCCTGTAAGGACGTACGGTACACTCGAATCATCTGCGGGCTGCTTGTTTTAACCAATGTGGCACTACTGAGTTCACTGCTTTACCACGGTGTCCCAGTGCTTCATTGGACACTGTATACTGTTATCCCTGTGTGGCTCGGAACTGCGATATGGTGGTTCCGTCACCGCAAGGATGCAGTAGAGGATAAGCTGCTCGTGATCGGCGTGGGGGTAAACATTATTCCTACGTACGTTCAGGCAGTCGCATATGTCTTTTTGGGCAGCGGCGGCATGCCATGGGTGAACATGATCGTTCTTTTAGTCATGGCACTGGGTATGTACTTCGTTGCACGGCCGCAGGAGGTTCGGGGCTTAAGGCGGGCTGCTTTTAAAGAAGCAGCCCAGCGTCATCCCCTGTTCCGTTTGACACGCTACGACCTCTTTGCGCAGCTAGTTATGGGGGTGTGCTGCTTTGCGGCACGCTTCGTGCTGCCGCTTGGCTGGTGGCAGGAGCCTTGGAATTGGGCTCTGTCGCACTTGCCATATATCTAACGAACGAAGAGTGTCGAATAGGCCAGCGGATGCATTTCTGCTGGCCTATTTCTAATAGTTTTTATTTGACACAGTACACTCTAGAATTTATAGTTAGTATACCCTGCAACTACGCATGTCAGGAGTATAGGAGATGCAAGTACTACATATGGCCACCCGACGCCCGTGTACTCTGAATGATTTTGCTACCATTGCTTATGCACATTGTCACAATCACGGGCCGGTCAGAGCGTGGGACGGGGAAGATAATCCTATTTATTATCACGCGATGACAAAGGCCCACGGGTATCGAATCCTTCACGCCACAAGCATGGATGCTGCAATTGTTATCCTCTGGAAAGCTCTCAATGGCCTGCCGGTTGATACTCCAGAAGCAGTTCATCCCGACTTGGATGTTATGGCAGGGTGGCTCCAGGATTGGAACCTGCTACTCATGCAGTAGGGCGCCTATACCTGAACGTTCGCAGTGACGCGAACGTTCAGGTATAGAAAATAACGAAATAATTTCATGGTCGGGGTGATCCGACTTGAACGGACGACCTCAGCGTCCCGAACGCTGCGCGCTACCAGCTGCGCCACACCCCGTTAAATATCTCGATGATATACGAACTTTTAGGCAGTTGCAAGCATGGTACTATTGAGAGGTTGTTCATCTAATTTTAGGAGATACTATGCAAAATCGTTATGTATTTATTATGCTTGGATATTTAGGCTCAGGTAAAAGTTACGTTTCACGCTGGCTTGCGCCGCACATGAACGCAGTATATCTGCGAGTCGATGAGCTGCGCCTTGCCATGTTTGGTGAGGATAGGCCAGAGCTTTATACGCCAGAGAATAAAGCGCTGGTTAATAACGCAAGTCAGTATGCTATGGGGCAGATTTTAAAAAGCGGACAGGCAAACGTCGTGCACGACGCCAATCACAACTCTAAAGAAGTGCGACGGGCTATCTTGGATAGAGTCACTGCGCAAGGTGCTGTAGCTATAGTTGTATGGGTCAAGACACCGCTCGATGCCGCTAAAAAGCGAGCAGAAGAACGCACAGTAACAGAAGGTCATGTATTATTCGAGCCAAACCTCGTAGAAAAAATGGCAAAACGACTAGAAGAGCCTGATGTAAACGAGCTCGTAATAACAATTGACGGACAAGCTTCGGCTGAAGAACAACAAAAAAGCTTTGATACGCAATTTGCTGCCATTAAAGCAAAAATCCAAAGATAGATGATTAACCGAAGTCGTATTGAAATTAAAGAAAAGAGACCGAACAAGTCCAGCCTCTTCTCTTCATGCGAAGTGGTGGGAATCTTCGGTCTTGTTATGCAGCGACACGCTTCTCGATGAACTCCATGATCTCGTTGAATCGAGCCTGCGCGTCGTCTCGCTGGTCCACTAAGGCAATGATGCTAGGTTCGCGCTCCGCTGCCATGGCAGCCGGATCGAGCGCTTCGGCGATCGCCCGCTGCTGGTTGGCGATGCTGTCATTGAGGTGATTGATCGTGTCGGCGAGTGTGCTCATCTCGCGTATCAGCACGGCGTTGATCTTCTCGTTGCCGTAGCTAGCGAGCTGTGCCGAGATGTCCGGCTGTTGCTCGAGCTCGGCCACGAGAGCGCGAATGGCCTGGATATCCATGTGATCACGAACGATATTGCCAAGCTCCTTGATCTTCTCCTCGATCTTCGGATCGAGCGAGATCATTGTCGGCCGTGTCGACCGAACGCCGATGACGCCCAGAAGGCCGACGACGAGGATCAGAAGACCGATAACAGCGTCGGAAACGAACGGATCCATGAATCCACCTCACATGCGAGTGCGGGACGTTGGAATAGTATCCAACTATAACTAATATTGTATAATCTACTAATATATTTGTCAATCATCATCCATGACAACTATATCAAACACCTAAGTGGTGTGTCTCTTATCTAACTCCGTATAGTATCTGTCCGAGGCTATGGCGAGCCGCTATAACAGCACGAGCGTGAGCATCAATGGTAGCTTCAGTAATACGCCCACTTGTTACAGCCGCTACTACGCCGTTAATAAGCGTAGCAGGGTCGATTTTACTCTTGGTACTATCATGATTAAGTACATAAAGAAGCAAGTCATTGCCGGCTTGGATGGCTGCAACCGCGTTATTGACAGGATCGGCATATGCAGCTTCGCCTGAGTCCTGAAGCATAATCATATCATCTGTAATCGTCAGTCCTTTAAATCCAAGGTCATTTTTAATAATGTTATGCCACGTTGCAGACAGTGCCGCTGGCGCCTGGTCAACAGCTGTATACCGCAGCTGTCCAAACATAACTACATCTGCACCGGCAGCGATGCCCGCTTTAAAAGGCAGTGCATCACGTTGTTTCCATGTATCGAGCGGAAGGTTTGTTGCAGGAATTGAGATGTGTGAATCCGCGGTTGTTTCGCCGTGACCCGGGAAATGTTTCAAGGTTGAAAGCGTTTTATTCTTCGACCCTAACACCGCCTGTGCAACACGGTCTGCTGCTTGTTGCGGTGTCGTGCCAAGCACGCGGGGAAATATAAAGGAAGCCGGATTTGAAGTAACATCAGCAATAATACCGAAATTGAGGTTCAACCCAACGCTCTTCAAAAGATCAGATCGTTTTGCGAATGCATCCGCAGTGGCTGCGGGTGGCATATCGGGCAAGGTAAGAGCGCCATGGAAGGTGTCTGCGGCTAATCGCTTGACCGTATCTCCTTCCTCATCTACAGCAAGAAGGGGTGGTAGTGCTTTATTTGTTGTTAGTGCCTGTGTTTCAGCTGTTAGCTGCGCGAGAGTGGCTGGAATATTGTCGCCCATAAAAATCAGGCCGCTAGGCTTGTAAGTCGTCTCATACGAAGCAAGCGTCGTAGGATCCGAGCCGGGCGTATGTAATATGAAAAGACTCGCAACTTTGTCACGCAGCGACATACCCGCAAGTGTTTGGTCGACGAAGGAAGGAGGCGCTGGTGGCGGTGATGTGGCAGGGGTTTGCTGCTTCGTTGGTGCCACCTGAGGAGCATTGGAGTTTTGCTTTGGCCATACCCATACGGCCGTACCAGCGATAGCGACACCGATAATAAGCAAGACTATAAAAGGTCGGACATGGTGCGTGACACGAATAACACGGAGTGACATATAACGTCATTGTATATGAATCTACATAAGGGTACTAGGTAGTAGCGTAAATAGCGATAACTCTCAAACTAGCCATAAAGAGGTAAGAGGAGTGTAGCATCAAGGCGGCAAACAAAAAGTCCCGTTCTCGGTTCGGGACTATACTGCTAGCGTATCGCTATCGTTTCTTCTTTGCACTCCCGTAAGGGCTTTGGTTGGTCGGTTTTAGACTTATGCCTAGTCTCGACGCCTGGCTCTGCACTGAGCCTGGGGTGCGGCCAAGCTTTAGACCCATAACACGAGTAGGCGTGTTACCTTCGGCCAGCGACTTAAGTTGCTGGTTTTGTGCTGGAGTCCAAGCTTTGCCAGAGTTTTTAGGGGCTGTCATTTTGGTGACGCCTCCTTTCGGGTGAGACCTAAATAAAAGAAAGCATGGATGGTCTCACTGGTTTGCTACCAGCGTGACCGAGCCACACTACTAGCAGTTGTTTAGTCTCCACGCTTTTACTCGGCTCCACCTCGGTGGAGCACTTATATTATATAACGTCCTTATGCTTACGCACCAGGATTTTTATTCGTCTGCTTTTTCTATGGCTTGCTAGGACTCCTTGCGGATAGAGAAAACTGTATCGATATTGACTTTATTTTAATAATATGTTAAGATTTATACCAAGCTCGTTTTAGAGGAGGTTATGTGAAAAAGCATACCTGGTAGCTAGCATTCCCAGCTAGCTACTCTCAAAACCCTCGGAGAGCTCCACAACCACCAGCACCCGTCACGCCACTGCCCCAGGGCGGTGAGGGTGCACTAAGTGCGGCTAATTTAGACGGTATATGTCTTCTGCCTAGCAGGTGAGCAAGCACCGCCGCACTTACCTACACAGCAACAATGGTTGGTGGCCTAGCTGTGAATCGCGCAACTTGCACAAGAGAGCGCGATGAATTTACCCTTGGGAAAGGTGAAGGAGGCTTTAGCCCCTATTGTACTCGTTGTCATGCGACCAGTGTAAGCGTGGACACTGGACCCGTAGAGTACTGATAGGAAGTAAGGGCAGTTATACTGTCAGGCATCCTGTGGAGTCGCTAGTACTGAGGTGAAACACTTCAGGAGACTGAGAAGCAGTATGACTGGGGGAGAAGACAGCGCTTGGCAGCGCACTTCTCCCCGCATTACCTTGATCTTATATGTTTGACACAAATAAAACAGCACACTCTATGTGTGCTGTTTTAAATTATAAATTTTTACTGGCTTGTCTAATTGCTTGGTGTCCCAAAGCTTTATCGCCACTTTTTCCACGTGTATGTGCTTTTACGAAAGTTTCGTTCTCGGCAAGTTCAACGTTCAGTGCTTTTGCTCTAGCAACAGCATTAGGTGAAGCGTGCCAACCACTTGGGAGCCGCCTCACAAACCAAGTTACGTCATGTACGCGGATCTCGCGGACAATATCTGTACCCACAGATGGCGGATAGTGCAAATAACGAATTCGTGGAATGAGTAATTGCGAAATAGGATCGAAATCTTCTCTTTGTTCACTTGGAAGTCCTGGGTAATTTGGAGGTCCCGGTGATCGTTCGTCATAGACCGGCGTCGCTAGATCATAGAAGTTAGAGGCAATCTCAGCTTTTAAAGCTTGAGCTGTGCCAGGGTGATCACTCAAGATTGTATCAACTGTATGTAGGCCTTCGGGCTTAATGCTCATGCTTCCATCGCTGTTAATTATAATCTTAAAGTCCGGTTCGATTGAATCCATAGCTCCACTGAACTGATGAATCGTAAAATCCTCTTCATGACCAAGTTTAATTTCTTTTGAACCGAGCTTCAGATCATTTAAAGACTTATGTGGCGAATGAAATACTATGGCCACTATTTGGTCGTGTTGCATACTAAGCGAATGCCTCTTTAAGTCATCGACATCATAATATACCCACGACCCGCCAATGGATGCTTCGATATAGGCTGGTTTTATGCCATATTTCCTGTGCTTTATCGCTTCCTGCGTAAGTTCTGTCGCTTGGTTGTTAATAGGCTCGCCTTCATGATTACTCTGCATATCTTCTGGATAATATTTCTCTATCGCTTTTCTAAACAGCGATAACTCCCTATGACTACGTGAAAGATGGTAGAGATCAAACTCAAGATATTCATAGCTTTTTTGAAAGTATGGCGGTGCAGCATTTTTAGCATTTTTTAAAGAATCGAATATAACTTCAAATAGTCGATCTATTTTTGGGTCATACGCTAAACCTTCGATGATTACATCACGCATATAATTATGGACCTTACTGAGACGATCGGCTATTACGGTTGTCTTTGTTGAGTCTAGCCCGTCTTCATCTGGTCCCCCTACAAACCCTACCCTTACGGTATCTATATTAGTAATCGAATTTAAATAACCAAGAATTCGACCACGGGGTGTACGTCCTTGCTCGGAAAGGTGAACGCCAAGCTCAATGCCAGCATCGAATAATTGCTCCTCTGTTGGTGTGATTTCTGGATCGAATAGAAACTCTAGTTTTTCATAAATCTCACCACCAGGCTCGTATTCACTTTTTTGTTGGTAAATACTTCGAACTATATTTTTATCAAAGTCACTAAGCATGCTTCTTTCAGCTAACTTACTAAAGTCATCCTTGATAGTAGTAGCCCTTTCGTAATCTGCTTGATAGGGCATTAAAGAGTATCTGCTAGGATCCCGGTCGTGTAACACATTAGGCATATATCTTGTTATTATATAATGAATAATAGAATATACAAATATCTATATATCGACGCAGAATTTACTAAAGACCAACCAAAAGACATAAACACATTCTCAATACGATTAAAGTAGAGAATTTTCAAAAATACTCTGAGATAGCAAACACCCCGCCTAGTACCATGAGGCACCACGCGGAGTGTGCTCTCAAATAGACAAGACGGGGTAATCTTTAAATGGTGAAATGTACACGCTTCCGACCGATGCGCAGTCGAACAACCAAAGGGTCATCCGAGGGAGCCTCAAGTGTGCGGATCGAAACTCCCGTGCCGTGCTTCTTCTGAATCTGAACACCAGGAGCGATGTCAGCCCATGAGTCGCTCAGATGGATTCGCTTGTGTACTGCGCGAGCTGTAAAGGCAGTTCTCGGTGCACTTGACGCGGATCAGGACATGGTCCGTATCCTTGTCGGATGAGTCCGCATCAGGACGCATCATCTCTACGCCAGGGGCAATTTCACTCCAGTATTGAATAGGCATGTGATATCGACCGTGACTCCAGTTGAACTTTGAGAGTGCCAGCTTGATGGCCCGAGTGACGTCTTTTCGTAGGCGCGGATTATCGAGAAACTTCTTCACGTCTCCGTCGGTCAGATAATTGATGAGCCCTTTCATCTGTTCCCATGTGAGATCGACGACATTGGTGGTGGAGCGCGCAGACCTCGCCATGACGGTTGGGTCTCCTCTCTCGGGGTGTCTAGGTGTGACATATAGCCTCTAGTTATTAGAAGCAAAATGCCGCACCTATTCTGCCATTTTCACCATTAAAGAACTTCATTAAAATTATACTAAATATTGTTATTTGTCAATAGAAAGGGGTGATTATGACCATTCCTACTGGTGGCGGATGGACAGCGTGGTGAGGGTCGTCTACTATAAGGCTATGACTAACGACTCAATCACTCCCGTAAAAATAGAAACGACAGACATTGACGGCCTCATGCTTATTACTATGAAGCAGATAGACGAGAGTCGAGGTACTATTCGTGAACTATTTCGAGCGTCAGCTTTCGAAGAAGCAGGTATAGAGCTGCCGAATCCATGGAAGCAGATAAATGCAACCGAAACTCGCCAAGGAGCAATTCGAGGCCTCCATGCAGAAAGCATGCGAAAGCTAGTGTCTATCGTCCATGGAGAAGCTTTTGGCGTATACGTTGACGTGAGGGCTAATTCACCCAGTAAAGGGAAGGTTGTTACGGTGAAACTGACAAAAGGCGTGCAGGTCCTTGTGCCTGTCGGTGTCTGTAACGGTTTCCAATCTATTAGTGAGGGCATGAGTCAGTACCTATATTGTTTTGACACGGAATGGACGATGGGAATGAAAGGATACGCAATCAACCCCCTCGACCCAGAGTTGAATATTCAGTGGCCTATCCCAGTTACCGCAGATGATACGTATCTCGTATCTCGTAAAGATGCAAGTGCACCAAGTTTTCAAGAGGCGCTTGCTATCGCAGCATCAAATCCTATCGCGTAGCTTTTAAAAATGAGCGATATACTTGGCGTTTGAGCACGGTCGTGATTTGCTGGGCTTACTATCCGCTTTTATGAAGAACATGGGTTGCATCCACTTTAAATGACGAAGGTGATTCTTGTGGTCTGTCAAAGCTGAAAATCCGCTCACGCATAACTAGCTGTTGTGTATTTTCCAGCCGACAAGATTGCCATTCTGAAAATCCGCTTCAATAACATCCGTGTTTTTTATTTGTAGCAAAAAGAATAAATCAAAAAATACTTCTGGTCTGTACTTTTCTTTAAGACCAGTATATCCTATCGTATGTCGGATAAAACCACCATGCGAAACGATCGCAATAGTGTGGTCGTCTTGATGTGCAGTGTATAAGAAATCCGCAAGTTTCTTAGATCGATCTATAACATCATTAAAGCTCTCGGAGCCATCGTACTTCCAGTCAGGTTGGTACTTATCTTTTTTATGGTCCACTTCCCAAAAGTGTACGGCGTCAGCATGCAACCCACCATCAAGACTACGTGGGCGCTTGATCTCATAGATAAAGTCAAGCGTCGTAATATTTTGATCAGGGAAAAGGATAGCTGCTGTTTCCTGTGTACGTGCGTAAGGTGAAGTGTATACCCCATCAAGCCGAGGAATGGCTAGCGTTTCTGCTCGCTTTTCTGCTTGCTTTCTTCCTAGCTCGCTGAGAGGTGCGTTGTCGCGTTGCGAGACTTTTGCCTGGTCATCAACGCTTTGCGCGTGCCTTATTAGGTAAATCTTCATCGTTAGGCTACTTATTTGTATTGACCAGATACTCTTTCATATTGAGCGTTATTATAGAACGAATTGAATGGCTTTGAAAGCTCTGGGATAAGAATGAAGGTCATTGGAGGAGTGTGAGTCGCTTATCAGAGATAATTCTATGCCATTTATAATAAAAACCCACCATGCGATTAGTAGGTGGATTTAAACAATAATTTCTCATGGTCGGGGTGAAAGGACTCGAACCTTCGACCTCACGGTCCCAAACCGCGCGCGCTACCAACTGCGCCACACCCCGATGGTGTTGTACTAGAGAGATTATAGCGTACCCCTTCTCGTTTTTCCAGTAGTTTATGGAATAAGTGGCTTTTTTACCTTAAAGAAGGTACGATATTTTTATGATACATACACTTCTTGATAAACTATTTCATCGTCCAAAACCAACATGGTTTGAGCGCCATTTCTTCTTTACGCTATGTATGGCAGCTCTCATTGCGATGACTATAAGCCTTGTCATTGGGTTACAACAAAGTGTATGGTTTGACGAAGCGTATTCTATTTTACTTGCAAAACAACCGGTGGCGCAATTAGTCCATCTTACGTCGGTTGATACCCATCCGCCGCTTTACTATCTGTTCTTGAAGGGATGGGCGCACCTATTTGGCTGGAGTGCGTTTGCGCTTCGTAGTTTGAGTGTCGTCGCCATGGGCGGTGCACTGGTTATGGGTGGGCTATTGGTTCGACGATTATTCAATGTTCGGGCGGCAGTAGTTGCATTGCCATTTATTACTTTCGCGCCGTTTCTCCTTCGATATGGATTTGAAATTCGTATGTACGCGCTCGCCTCGCTCATTGGAATTGCTGCAACGTACGTGTTAGTCCGGGCGCTGCAGGCAACGTCAGCTAAAGAACAAACAATATACTACATTTTCTATGCAGTACTCGTAGCCCTCGGCGTCTTTACGCTGTATTACACAGTGCTTTTGTGGTTGGCGCATGTTGTATGGTTGGTATGGCAAGAATGCCGTCATGTCGTCCCAGCTGTACGATATAAACGCGTCATAATAAAACAGCCCTGGACGTTTGCTATTTTAGGAAGTGTCCTCTTATTTCTTCCCTGGTTGCCAACGTTTATATTCCAGTTTACTCATAATGCTCTGGCGCCCATTGCTCACGCGCTCACCGTTGAGAATCTCACTGGCATCGTATCCTTTACCTTCCTCTACATGCCGTCATGGCAATTAAATGGACTACTTTCGCTAGTGCTTTTGGCTGTTATTATTGCTGTCACCGTGCTTATTATGAACGCATTCAAGCAAGCATCGTCGAACGAGAAGTCGCATCTTAGTCTCTTCATGATCTACTGGGCAATACCTGTTCTCTTTATCGCCCTGATCTCACTTATAAATCCTATGTACGTTGAGCGCTATCTTTCGCATATCCTCATTGGTGCAAGTATTCTCGTTGGTGTTTCAGTGGCAATAGCAGCGCGGACAAATAAAAAAATGTGGCTTGTCGGTATTGGCCTCCTCGTTGTAATGGTTGGAGGTGTTATAAATCTTTCATATGTAGGCAATTACAACTTCCAGCGTCTCCAAAAGCCTGTAACGAAAGATATTGCACGTGTGTATGGCTGTGACAATACGACATATATTACATCGGGACCTTTTGCCTACATTGAAAGTTCATACGAACTAAATGGCTGTGATCTACGCTTTTACGCTACAGAAACTCCAGAATTTCACGGTGGATTTGCTCCCCTGCATAACAGCGATAAGCGGCTCACTTCGACAAATCAACTGAGTGCAAAACGCCTGCTCCTCGTAGACTTTAACGAAAACCACAAGGAACTTATTCCAGATAGCAGATATCACTTTGTTAGCTCAACTACCTACGGTGCTGTTCAGGTGATCGAATACGAAAAGTAGTTATTTATTTCGGTAATACTGCAGCGCAAGATCTGGGTAAGATACCTGCTGTTTGCTGTATATCGCTTGGCGCACGGTAACGTCAAACCCACTCGCTGCACGTGCAGGATAAAAGAACGCTAAATCGGCCACGTAGAACATAGTTGCAACAATAGCTACGCCAATTGCTGTACGGAGTAGCCAGGTTTTCTGAGTGTTTCGTAACACCTCCCATCCAAGTGTCACAAGGATAATAATAAACGGCCACGCTGCAGTTGCACGCAAACTATGTGGTTGGCTTTCATTAGTGAGCGCAGAGCCAATGAGTGCACTCAGCCACCCAATAAGAGCAATAACGACAAGTAATTGTCGTTTGTGGAGATGAAGCGTGCTCATAGTAACAGAAGCACGGCGGCGCCATGCATAGATCGCTAAGGCACACAGTGGCAACAACGCGGCAATGCCTAGTATGCCTTGGAGGCCTGTAGAATGGCGAATGTTTGGATCACCAGTAATAAACAATAAAAATGGATTAATAAGCAGGCCTATATTAATCACCAGCTGAACCAGTCCGGACACAATCCCATGGTGGTAAAAGACGCTTAGCTGTTGGCTTCGCTCTAATGCCTCTGGCTGAAACATAAAGATGGCGAGTGGAATGGCAATAAGGGCGGATACGGCGCAGGTAATACTGACATTTCGAAGTGATATACGTTTTTGCCATAGTAAAAAGATATATGCAACAGCAAAGAGTAACGGTGCGGTAACGCGGCAGGGCGGATACACATAGGCAAGCGCCAAAAGAGAAAAGGGAAGTAGGACATATCCCGCCATGCGGGCCTTTTTGGATGATTCAAGGAAAAGAAGCGAGAACCCTAAAAAGGCGGCTGCGACGCATAACGGTACCAGTACCGGATCCCATGCTAGGCTTCCTTGCAACCAATTCCAAGGCAGTATAAGCCCCGCGACTAGGGCAATAAGCGCCTGTTTCTTCCCCAGCCAAAGCCGTGTCGTAACGCCAAGAATAAGAATTGCAGCAATAGTAACGAACTGAGAAAAGGCGCGTAAACTTACTTCACTAGTGCCAAATATCGCTGCCCATGCCGTAAGCGGGTATAGGTAAACCGGAGTAGTGTACCCGCCGCCAAGACTAGCTGAAAATAGTGGCCACGCAGTGCCGTGGGCATCAGTCCCATGTTTCAACATGGCGACAACATGAGCACCGGTCGCGGCTTCATCAACGTAAAATCCTGGTGGTGTTATGAGGAGTAGTACAAATCGCAGTAGGATAAGCAGGACAATAACGATCGGTAGCCAATAGGCACGTAAAAGACGAAACATATCTATCAGTATACCGGCTAAGCTATCGTGGTACCAGTCGCGTGATAAGCGGTATACGCAGGAGCGCCCATGTACCAAGTACCGATGCTACACCATAGGCAGTGTTAAGCCATACGTCGGTACTATCGACGAAGACAAGCGCTAAGATACAAATAATGACGCCATGAATAATATAAGCAGTCAGTGATTTAGTGCCAAAGGGAAGTAATAACCATCCTATCCATTGCTTGAGCCAGGGAAGAATGCGTTGAAAAAGGAGTGCAAACCCGGCAAACATAAACAGGGCAAGGGCAACGCGCCACGTATAGAGTACCTCGTCTTTACTGAAAAAGTCGTTCAAGGCTTTTGCTATGGGATTATCGGGGATGAAGAATGTGCAGATTGTTGACGCGGCTAAAATTAACCCGACAATTACCAGGAGAACGCTCGATTGGACACGGCGAAACGCGGGCGTTTTTGCGCGCCACCACTTCTGAATAGTAGGGAGGTAGAACCCGGCAAGTGCCGGCAGGAAAAATACTGGCAGCCACTCAAACCATTCAACATGCAGACATTCACCCACTACGGAAAGGGCAACAATACCAATAGCGAGCGTCCACCCCTTCCCTTTTCGCAGTAGCCAGATAGCCAGCGGGGAAATGGCCAAAAAGAGCGTATAAAGGTAGAGAAAGTACACCCACTCCTGAGCATTAACGAGTAGGAGTGTTTTTGCGAGTAATGCTCCCCAATCACCTCGTGCAATATCTACCCAGGGCATGGCGCTTATCGTAGGAAGGTACCAGATAGCAGCGGTATAAACGAGCGTCGCTCCAACTAACCAAACATATAAAAGAAAGGCTCGTTTCAGAAGCTTACGTATGACAACTGAAAACGGCGCGTCGCGTTCCTTATAGCCGCGAATGTACCCAACTAAAAGACCAGAGATAATCACAAACCCCTCTGCCGAACTCACCCACAACTCGCCTTGACCAGTAAATACACTTAAAAGGCTAGGCCAACGCCACAAATGATCGATAATGATAACGACAATAAAAAAGCCGCGCAGATAATCAAGCGCCAACAGGCGATTTACGGGTGGGGAAACAGCCATTCTTTTAATTATACAACTTTCGCTGAGGACTCTCTGAGGGCGTATACTAAAAATATGAAACAACCACCCTACCCTGCCCCAGACTTTTCGCTCGCTGACAGCGAAAGTAACACACATTCACTTGCAGATTATAAAGGCAAGTGGCTCGTACTCTATTTTTATCCAAAAGACGATACACCGGGATGTACCACTGAGGCCTGTAGCTTACGTGATGCTCGTGACGATATCACCGCACTGGGCGCAGAAGTCGTCGGCGTAAGTGCAGATGAGGCTAGCGCTCACGAAAAATTCAAAGCGAAACACTCGCTCAACTTTACTCTCTTAAGTGATCCTAAAAAAGAAGCAATCGAAGCGTACGGCGCGTGGGGTAAAAAGATGTTTGGCAAGGAAGGCATTTTGCGAAAAACGTTCATTATTAATCCCGAGGGCGTGGTCGTAAAAGTATATGGGCGCGTCACGCCACTCGGCCACGGCGAACAGGTGGTCGCCGAATTGAAACGACTTCAATCAGAATAAATAAAGTGGCTTTCGTCCTTTTGGACTCATCAGTATACTTACACAAGTATAGAGCCTTCATGTAGGCTCCCTTCGGGTAGAGGAGTACTTCTTAGTATCTCAGCGTGATTCGCACGTTCCGTTCATCTCCACGGGAGTGAACGGCGCGCCGACCACCTTGACGTACCGGCGTTCCGCCAGGTCGCAGAGGTAGTCTTCCAGTACGAGCAGGCCCGGGACGGCGAACATCAGCCCGCCGATCTCCATGGCAGCCCAACTGAACCACATGGGAATGGGGAACGATGACAGGCCGTCCAGGTCGAGGATGGCCTCGCCGCGCAGGAGCATCAGCGGAGCCAGTGACATCAGGAGGGCGAACCCTGTGATGCTGACACCGAGACGCCGCTGGTCCTTGTCGACGATCGCCAGGGCGATTCCCAAGGCGAACATGAACGCGGCCAACGCGAGCCATGAGAAGGCGGCGATTTCGATGTAAGTGAGGTTGCCCTGCTTCAGCAGCGGATACGCCGCCAGGACGCCCACCATCGAGAGGAACGCGAAGCTCGCCAGTGTCACTCCCACCCAACGGATGGAAAGAATACTGCGAACGCCCACGATCATCATGATGGCGCACAGCGCAACCTGCGCCCACTTGAACACGCTCAGCCAGACCTCAGGGTCCGAGTTGTCGTTGATATTTTCGAGGTACTGCAAGAAGATCACGGGGAGCTCCTTATGCCCAGTCAGGGAACCGACATTGCCTATTATTTAATCACATTTTAGTAAAAAAGTCAATCTACCTGGGACGTTTTCGCGCTATATCGCGAGCAAGTTCTGCGAACCGGTCATCAATGACTGTTGGGGTAAATTCGCCGTATTTTTTAGTAACAGCTTTTTCGATAAGAAAGTCGGCGATAGCTGGGTTTTTTGGCAACAGCGAGCCGTGAAGGTAGCTTGCGATTACATTTTTATACCGTGCGCCCTCAGTATCGTCTTGTCCATTGTTACCGGCGCCTTTTATAAGCCGCCCAAGCGGCTCGACCTGCTTGCCTAGAAATGTTTGTCCACTGTGATTTTCGTAGCCAATAATTTCGCCAAATTGGCTGCTTTTAGTAATAATATTACCGACTAGGCGTTCTGAGCCGGCGTGAGTTTCAATATCAAGCAGGCTAATACCTTCAATAATATGACCATCCTGCGCTTTGAAAAATTTACCAAATAACTGGTACATCCCACAAATAGCCAACATTGGCGTATC
Organism: uncultured Candidatus Saccharibacteria bacterium; assembly: GCA_964615445.1. Classification (GTDB taxonomy): domain Bacteria; phylum Patescibacteriota; class Saccharimonadia; order Saccharimonadales; family Saccharimonadaceae; genus JALRBM01. Next base: position 38,011 of record CAZTOK010000007.1, read on the forward strand.
TGCGTCAGCAAGATCGTGAAGTTTTTGGCCAATAGCAAGCAAGTCATCTTGCACTGCATCTTGTCCTGAATCTTGTCCGCCCCCAGTGATAACGATATCGATATCCTTAGGCAATATATCCCCGGGATTATAGTCGACAATCTGCGGCGCATACCCATGCCATTCCAGGCGGCGCTTAATAGTGAGCACGTTTCCCCAGTCGCCGTAGATATTCATGTCTCGTGGATAAAGATGAAGAATAGTAATGGGTTTTTCACTCATGCTATTACCTCAACCTCTGTTATCTTAGCGAGCTCCTGACGAAGTGCGAGCATGGCGGTGTATGTGCAGTAAATACGTTTTGGTTGATCTGCGGCAGCAGAAATAAATTGTTGCAGCGCCTCACTGAGATTTGTCGTGACGTCCGCAACTGTAACCTCTTCATACTGAAGTCGCAGAGCCATATCGTAGGCACGAATACCCGATACCATGGCAACACCTTGGTCGCGAAGACTGTCAAACTCAACATCCCACAGCCAAGACATGTCGCGGCCATCGGCATAACTGTCGTTGATAGCAATCATGGTGCTGTAATTTTCTGGAGAGAATGAGGCAAGACTTAGGCGAAAACCACTGGGGTTTTTCACGAGTACTAACTCAAGTGGTTGGCCGCCAATAGTCACTGTTTCACCACGTCCAAACGCCGGTGTAATGTGTGAAAGTGTATCAAGTAGCTTGGTTTCATCGAGTGTTTCACCAACGATCATGCGCACGAGAGCAAGTGCTGCAGCTGCATTATAAATATTATATATCCCCTGAAGTTCAAGCGGTACAGTAACGGTTCGTCCATCAACGGTAAATTGAGCCGTTGTATCCTTTAGTCCGGAGAGCGTCACGTCGGCTGCTACTGTTTGAGCTGTTCGCTTTTTCGCGCCGTGAAGCGAGTCGTCATCTGGAAACTGCGAGATAAGCTTGGGACTAAGGCCGAAATAATGGACGTTTTGTGAACCTAGTAGTTTTGCAATAGCGGCAACTCGGGGATCCTCGCGGTTCAACACGACGCCGTCCGTTGTAGCGATGGCAATTTTCGCAAGGAGTTTGGCGGTAGTATCGATCTCACCAAAACGGTCAAGCTGGTCGCGCATGACGTTAAGAAGCAAACTAAATCGTGGTGCTACAACTTTAACAAAGTGAACAGCGTGCGCCTCGTCAAGTTCGAGCACGGCGATATCAGCATCGAGCTTGCCTTTGGTATCAATTTCGCCAAGTAGGGCAGCGGCAACACCTCTAATAAAGTTGCTGCCGGTACGGTTAGTAAATACCTTGAGCCCCTGACTTTCCAGCAGGCCGACTACCATTTTTGTTGTCGTTGTTTTACCGTTGGTGCCGCTTATAACAACCACACCATCGGGTAGCTGTTCAAGCGTGCGCCGAACGAAATCAGGATCAAGTTTTTCAACAAATAAACCAGGAAGTGCCGATCCGCCACCTCGCATGCGGGCAATAGTGCGAACCGCTTTTCCAAGCAGAGTAACATATGGTTTTGACATGACTCTATTGTAGCGTGAATCGAGTCTTGCTGCCACGTTGCTCTTGGCGTAACAAGCAATTTGTTAATATTTTTCAAGTACTGTCATATCTTGATAAGTACGCTCTACCATGAGCATAACAGTGGTCACATTTGCCCATGGAATCGTGTGAGATGACTGATCGTCATCCTCCTCATAGTAGATCTCAAGACTATCACCAACAGCAATTTTTAATGCCTTGGGATCTGTTTTAGCATAAATCTCGTCTAAATCCTTTAGTCCATATACGGTGGAATCGTTATACTGACCTATCAAGTTCTGTCTCGTTTGGACGGTATAAATAGTATTGTTGCCGACATCGAGTTTAATAGATGATGAGTCAAACGAAACAATGGTTCCCTGGAGCTGTTTCGCTAATTTGGCGCTTGTTTGGGTGGGATATGCAGGACCGTTAGCGACTTTGAGAATAACGGTATTAATTGTGTTTGCAGCCAGACAATTAATCGTTGGATTTCCTCGACAGGGTGCGCGTGCATCAATGTACGACTGTATTAGCAAACCATAATATTTCGCTGGTTGAGAAAGCTTAAAGATGACAAGATCGGTTGCAGGGTCGGGGTAGAGTATAGGGTCAAATGCATGCAGAGAAACGTAAGCAACGCCATCGCCAGGTTTCAGCTGGTCTCTGGTTGCGGTCTGACCTTGTATGATGACGCGGCCGCTCGCTGGAAATGGTTTTTGACCTTGGTCTTTTAGTGAAATAGTATCTGACGTTATGTGAGTGACCGTATCACCCTTAATAATGGTCGGCGAGGCAAGTGCGCCAATCATGCCTGTGTCCATGTGAGATGTTATCCCTGGATCTTTTGAGAGCCAATCGCGAATGGCGTTAATTTCACAGCGTGCCTGTAAGGCTTTGGCGCCATCTTCGGCACTAAGTCCGCTCTTTTTCTTGAGCTCATACACAGTATCATTTTTGCCATCGCTACAATTTGTATAATCGACACTAAGTTGTTCGCGGCCGTGCTCGTTTATGCCAGAATTTTTCAGTGTTACGTTGGCGTGAGTAACAGTTTGCACGACAGCATATGTCACCGCTGAAAGTGCACATACGGCAACCATTGCGAAAATTACTAATGCAAATTTTGGTAAATGACGGAGTGTTTGCCAAAGTCCTTGTCGTTTTCTAGGAGTTTGTCTCATATGTTTTTGAAACCGAGAAGGAAGGGAATTCATAACTCGTTCTGTAAAATCTAAATCAATCTGAGTGTTTTCTGGCGCTGTTTGTGTGAGTGCATATTCAAGATCATATTTCATATCAGTATCTCCTTTAATTGTGCTTTAGCGCGGTGCATCCATGTACCAACAGTGTTAATAGGAAGATCAAACTCCTCCGCAATAGCTTGGTAGCTTTTTCCTTCCCAGTAGTAGGCTTTAATAATACGCGAGAAAACAGGTGGTTCTAGGTTATTAACAGCGGCATGAAGCGCTTCAATTTCATCATTTTCTAGTGTTTGAGAAGTAGCGACATCCGCTAGCTCTTCAATATGCTCTACGTCAACTTTTCGTTTAGATTGGCGCAAATAATCAATAGCTTTGTTGCTTGCGATTCTATATAGCCATGTTGAAAACCGTGCTTTTTTAGGATTAAATTCGTTCAGTTTTTCGTACGCTTTAATAAATGTATCTTGCGCGATGTCTTCGGCTTGTTGCCGATCCTTCGTTAGTCGTTCGCAGTGCAAAATCAGTCCGGTTTGATAGCGCTCTACTAAATGACGATAGGCGTTTTGATTGCCGGCTATGACATCTAAAATATAGTGTTCTTCATCCATTACACCTACTATACGATGATGGTGGTCAATTTATTTCACTAAGACAGGTGGTATTCACTTGGTGGGTACGTTACAATGAGATTATGTTTATCCTTGGGATAATTTCATGGTGGTATGGCGCTGGATGGCGACAGCGCATTACCTTTCTTCAGGCGCGTTTAACTGGCGTGATGGATTTCTTTTCGATTGATTTGCTCCTGCGAACACTTTTTTCGCCGTTTCGCCAAATATCGGCAGGCCAGGTCCAGGGGCCAATTAATGTACAGCTTCGGGCTTTTTTTGATCAACTGATCTCGCGACTCATCGGAGGAGCAGTGCGGCTATTCATGATTATTTTCGGGACGATCACCATTCTTCTTACTGCGGTGTTTGGCGGTCTTCTCATTGTGGCGTGGGCGTTTGTACCTGTCCTTCCTATTATTGGCGCTATTCTATGGCTCGTAAGGTGGACACCGTGGAACCTGTAGGGTTTGAATATACGAGCATACGGGCCCAAAAAGCCCGATTTGCTCATGCTATCCAGGGAATGTGGGTAAACCTTTTTGTTATTTTGGCACTATTTTTATTCCTTGGGGGTGTCATGCTTATTGTACTGTCAGTGCCTATTGGCTGGTTAGTCCTAGGTCTAGCGGCGCTGCCACTCATGCTTAGCGAATGGTACACGCATCACCTAAAAGAACTTCCAGTAGCAACTACTCAAACTATCGACGCTGTACTGTCAACTGAAGTACTGGGACGACTTCCACAAAATCCCAGTCCTAAACAGATTGCCGCAGTGGTAGGAACACTTTCTGGCGGCATGTTTTTTGGAGTACGCTATGGTCTAGGCGTGCAGTTCTTGCAAGATATCTCTTCTGAAGATGCGGCAGTAACCACGGAGGTATGGCAGCAAGCGTTGGTGCTCAAAAAGCAGCTTCAAAGTGAGCAAATAACTGCCCCTATACTTGTCGTTGCATTACTCCGCGCATTTCCAAGCCACGAAGAACTCCTGGCGCACCTTAAGCTTGACGACGATGATTTGTTACGAGGCATCGCCTGGCAGCAACATATTCAAGCGCTCATTGATCACCATGCTAAGCCGAGACGGACAGGTGGTATCGCTCGTGACTGGTCATTTGGCTATATCCCGCTCCTTACTCGCTTTGGGCAAAATATCAGCGAACAAATTAGTCGTAGTGGCTTGATCACTACCGAGCTTGAGGCACATACAGATTCGCTTAATCAAATAATCCAAACGTTTAGCACTGGCGGGCGTCAAAATGTTGTTATGGTTGGTGCGAGCGGTGTTGGAAAAACGACGGTCGTTCATGCCTTTGCTGAGCGGCTGCTTGACGCTTCGGCTCGTATTCCTGAGGATCTTAAGTTTCGTCAAGTATTCCTCCTGGACGCATCGTCGCTTATTTCTGCAGCACCTGGGAAAGGTGAACTTGAAAACTTGGTTATGCAGGTGCTCGGCGAAGCCTATAATGCCAAAAATATTATTGTATGTCTTGATGATGCTCAGCTATTTTTTGAAGAAGGTGTGGGCTCGGTTGACCTTTCAAATGTCCTGCTTCCTGTTCTCGAAGCTGGGCGCCTGCGCACCATTCTTACCATGGACGAGCAGCGCTACCTACAAATTAGCCAACGTAATTCAGCACTCGTAAATGCACTTAATCGTATAACGATAGGCGAGGCAACTAAGGACGAAACCCTGCTGGTTATGCAAGATCAGCTTATTATGACTGAATTTCGACGCAAAGTTACCTATACGTATCAGGCACTCGAAGAGGCGTATCGTCTGAGTGAACGCTACGTGCATGATCTTGCCATGCCAGGACGGGCAATTAAACTCATGGAATCGGCCGCTGGCTATGCCGAAAAAGGACTAGTGACGGCGCTTTCGGTGCAAAATGCTATTGAAAAAACGCTTGATATAAAAGTAGGCGTCGCAAGTGGCGAGTCGGAGCGCGCGACGCTCCTTAATCTCGAAGAACTTATTCATAAACGCATGATCAACCAAACGAGAGCAGTGGGCGTTGTCAGCGACGCGCTTCGGCGAGCGCGAGCAGGCGTACGTAATCAGAATCGTCCTATTGGTACGTTCTTATTTTTGGGTCCAACCGGTGTAGGTAAAACCGAGCTGGCAAAAGCCCTTGCTGACGTCTATTTTGGCGGTGAAGATCGTATGATTCGCGTTGATCTTAATGAGTACGTGCAGCCGCAAGATGTCTCGCGACTTATTGCCGACGGTGCAACTGACGCCTCGAGTCTTACTGCTCAGGCGATGAAGCAGCCATTTAGTGTGGTGCTGCTTGATGAAATTGAAAAGGCACACCCGAACGTGCTCACGACACTTCTTCAATTGCTCGACGAAGGCATTCTACGTGATATAAACAACCGAGAGGTGAGTTTCCGTGATGCGATTATTATTGCTACAAGTAACGCGGGGGCTGATAGAATTCGCGAATATATTGAGCGAGGCTATAATATTGAACAATTTGAACCACAGTTTATTAACGAGCTTATTAGTAGTAATCAATTTAAACCAGAGTTTTTGAATCGTTTTGACGAAATAGTTACCTTTAGGCCACTAAATAAAGAAGAACTCGTGCAGGTGATTGACCTCATGCTTGTAGGTATTAATAAAACGCTTTCACTACAAAAGATAAGCGTTGCTGTAGCGGAGGATGCCAAGCTGTATTTAGTAGATAGAGGATATGATCCACGACTTGGTGCTCGCCCTATGCGCCGAGTCGTGCAACGCGCAGTGGAAAATACCGTAGCAAAGCAAATGCTTTCAGGGACGGCCGCACCCGGTTCGGTTATTCAGATTACCCTCGAACAAGTGCAACAGATCCTTGGCAGTGCTCAACAAGCAGACCAAATCATCGCTGAGAACCCGACGAAACCGGTGACACAGTAGCAAAAACAATGTATGGTAGTTGACACATCGCATGTGTTATTTGTGATGTTTTTCACCACACTTATGACTTGTGAAGTCAATATACGTATGTAATACTTATGCTTGGGTCTAAAAAGGGAGGGCGATTTGGACAGCGGGATAGTTTGCGCCGTTATTGGAGCAGCGATTGCTTCATACGGTGTGGTAAGGTACGTTATTGGCATTTTAAAGCACGGTACAAAGCCGCGCATGGCATCATGGGTGGCATGGGGAACGGGCAATCTGGTCTTTACCATTGCCGCGTTCGCTGAACATTCATATGTGGGCGCCGCTATCAACGCGGTAGCGACACTGGCGAACCTGATTGTAATTGGTGCGAGTATTTACAAAAAGGTAGAAGGCCGGCCGAGCGATATTATCGATTGGACGTGTCTGGTCAGTTCAGTTATCTGCGTTGGTGCTATTATTGTCGCACCAGGCGACATGCTCTTCGGTGCCATTTTCGGTATGCTGGCCAACGCCGCGGCCACTATTCCCACCGTGCGACACGCATGGACAAAACCAAACGAAGAGACCTGGCAGCTTTTTGCTGCAAACGGCACTGCAGGTGCACTGTCGCTTATCAGCATCATCACAATGGATGGGTTTATGCTGGAAACAACAGCTGGTCCGCTTATGACTGTCGTTGGAAGTTCAAGCCTGGTTATGATTGTGCTGGGGAGAAAGTGGCTTATGAGGGCAGAGACGTTTGTAGAAGAGGTCGGCGAAAGATTTCTCGACTTACCTATCGAGGCTGATGCTGAGTAGCATTCTACAGGCCTTTTTGCAGTGATTTTTTTGCTATAGCAATCGTTGTTTTTACCGGTAATAGTCGCGGTAAAAGGGATCGAAGGTAGGCACTCGTAGTATCTACTATGTAGGGCCTACCTTTTTCAATAGCATGAAATGCGGCGGCGACTGCTTGTTCGGGCGTGCGCTTCTTCCTTTTAATAGCTGGACTTACGGTGCCATTGGCGGCAAACCCAGCAGAGGTATGGAAGTGAGTGTCAGTAGGAGCAGGGCAAAGTGCGGTTATATGTAATCCTTTATCATGATATTCGCCCCAAAGCGCTTCGGTAAATGACAGCACGAACGCTTTTGTTGCACCGTACATCGCCATAGTAGGACCTGGCCAAAATGACGCCGATGATGAGCCGACATTAACAATAATCCCGCGTTTCTGCTCTACCATACGAGGAAGGAAAAGGTAGGTGAGCTGCGCAACTGTTGCTGCATTCACTATGAGCTCGGCATGCTCTGTTTTAAGGTTAAGAGTGTGACTTGGGCCGCGTGTGCCGAACCCTGCGGCATTAACGAGTATGCCGATGGTCTGATGCTCTGCTTGTACTTGCTTGGCAATTATGTCTGGTGCATCTTCACGACTAAGGTCAATAGCGATGCTGCTGGTTGTCGTATGAGACGACTCTTTAATTTTTTGAGCCGTAACCGCCAACTCCTCTTTAGAAAGTGCTACTAAAATAATATGTTTCACACCGCGCGCTGCGAGTTCGTAGGCAAAAGCCTGCCCAATACCTGATGAAGCGCCAGTAACGAGCGCGGTTTGACCATTAAAATCCATAGCTTACAATTTTCCCTGTTTAAATTTTTGTGATGCCTCAAGTGCTGCTATGAATTGCTTTACGAGAGCAATACCGTTTTTAACACTAAGCGAGTAGAGCCTCTTTGTACCGTTTCTCTCTACGCGCACCAGTCCGGCCGTTTGGAGGACTTTGAGATGGTGGGAAACAGCCGGACGTGAAAGCGGCATGTACTGTGTGAGTTCGTTGACACTCAACTGCGAATGTTCGCAGAGAAGCAGAATGATTTGCTGTCGATGTTCTTCGCCTACAGCAATAAAGACGGGCGCTGCTTTTTTAAATGTTTCAATCGGATTCATATGTTTAATAGTTTAAACCAATAAAAATAAAAGCACAACAAAAACCCTCCCAAATTACTCAAATACACGTTGAATAATTTGGGAGGGTCTGGTCCTACAGCCGAATGGCTGCAAGACCAGAGTCAGATATCTCCCTCACCAATGGTTCGCCCTACGCTCGCTGAGCACCGTGGTGATGCCCGCTGCGTAGGTGCACAGTCCCGACAGCATGCCGCCGCCAAGACCGGCGAGTGCGATGGTGGAGGCAACCTTCTCGAAGGGAGAAAGGTCTGCCAACCAGTCGAAGTAGATGTCGTTCTTGTAGAGAACGTACACGACCACGCACAGGATGGCGGCGAACAACACTGCCAACGCGCGCCACACCGCCGTCATGGCGGGGGTCATGGCCAGCCTGTGTGCCTGAACGATGAGGTTCATGGAGTATCCTTCCAATCGAGAGGATGATCTAACAGAAAGATTATATCATAAAAACATATAATTAGCAATACATAAGCAGAATGAAGAATCTATTCTAGATCTATAAGTTCGATGTCAAATACAAGGTCGCTATTCGGTGGAATATTAGAAGCCGCTCGCGCTGAGCCGTATGCCATTGCTGAGGGAATAATAAGTCGACGGGTACCACCTACTTTCATGCCAGGAACACCTTTGCCCCATCCCTCAATCACTTGATGGAGGCCGAAGGTTGCTGGCTTTCCAAAATCGTGGCTACTTTGGAAAATAGTTCCATCTTTACATAACGCACCGGTATAATGAGCGGTAATAGTTGCATCTTTAGGAACTTCTGGTCCGGTTCCAGGAATAAGGTCGATGATTTGGAGCTCATCTACCTGATCAATCGGATTAAATTCATTGAGTTTAGTACCTTCAAGTGGAGATGTATTCATATATGTAGTATATAAAAAGTGTATACTTGTTGCTATGCCAATATATGATGCGGTAGTTGTATGTGGCACGTGCCTTCAAGACGACAATACCTTTTTGCCATTTGTGTACGCAGAAATAGACCGAGCTATAGAGCTGCTACGGCAGAGACAAGCAGAAGTGTTTGTGTTTTGCGGCTACTACTGGGCCGGCGAAACGTTTCGCGGTATTCGCGAGTGTGACGTTGCTGAAGCGTATGTACGGCAGCGATACCCCGAATACCTTCCTTACTTTTTAAAGGAAGATCGTTCGACTGTTGTACAGGAAAACTGGGGCTTTTTGAGGCTAACATACCCGAGTTTATGGCGAATTCACCAAGTGACCATTGCACCACTACTTCCACGAATGCAGTATGTAGCTGATTGGATTTACGGCGATGACGGTGAACTTACTTTTGAGGTACTTGAAGGTATAGAAGTACCCGATTTTCCTTTTGAAGAGAAAAACTTAGAGATTGCAAAGTGCATCTTTTCGACAATGGATCGTGGAGACATGGACTTTCTCATTCAGGATGGAGTTTCGCGTTGGCAAGAGTACTGGGATAGTCATCTAGGCTGCGCGCGTTGTTTTGGCTAATGAAAACGGCGTCCCCTTCTCCTGCTCATTATTTACGAGCGGAGAAGGGGACGCCACAACACTACCCTGCTTGGATAATCCCGCGAATCAGCGTTTCAAGATGTTTAGCAAGTTCGTAGGCAACGTTTGGATTTGTAAGAGCACCACGTGCAACGTACGACTGAATGAGATCTTGGCTGCGAAACTCAACAAACGTAGCCTCATCTGCGAAGCTGTAGTTTTTCTTATCATCTCGAAAGCGAAGGTTGCTGTAACTACGTGCGACTTCGTTTTCAATACGACTGAACTCAGGACCGCTCACCTGTTCAAGCCGTAAATCGGCGTACCATCCAGCATACGACCAAGTAACGACATCATTTACTGGCGTAGAAACACCTAGCCATACCCTATTATTCATCCCCATCATGGGATAGATGACAATATGGGCGACTCGCATGAGCGTGTCCTTCCTCAGTTTGGCAACAGGTATACTATAGCATGCGTAACTTGTTAAAAATATAGGTTTTTAGCCATACTATTCAACTTTTCGTTAATCTCGGCCACCGCCATTATCACAGAGCACCACACTATTAAATAGAGGCCGGCATAAGGTGCAATAAGAATTGGGCCAATTGGGTAATCTCACCTCCACGATTTGCTGCAGGACAAGTCACTCCTTCAAAGGCGACAAGCTGGAGAAGTCGCAATTCTTTCAATTCCTCCTCTGATTGTGGAGCAGTTTGAGCTGCTTGTTCTAATGCTAGAGCGGCTTCCTTGGAGCTAGCAAGTGTTTTGAGTCTGCTCGGTTTTATTTCTTCGCGCAAATTGTGAGCAAGCCGTAATTTATCATCTTGTAGTGATAGGGGGTTATCAATAAAGCGGCCATAGAGCATAAAGGAAGGTAAGACGCCGAGTCCGATACTTCTTGCGAATTCTGTAAGGATTTCTTCATCCACAACTTTATTAACCAGCTCATCCCACTCGTACCCCTCAACCTTTTGTACAGTCAATAACGCAAGAGATTGAGCGATAGAGACTAATCCTTGTTGAGACGTGATATTAAGCCCGTCAGCTACGCTGTTATGTACTAACCCTTCAAAGGTATGGGTTAAAACCGCATGCTCTTTTTCGGGTGTCGTCGCCAATGTACTAATGTCAGGCTGAGCTTACTGTGTTATATCGATTGCCCTTGCGAGACCTATAAGAAGGCGCTTCGCTGCTTCTTCGCCGTATTCGCCTACGGGTATGTAGGGCTCTTCAAGGCTAGGCTTTGAATATTCAGACGTTGTCAAGGCGCTTACATATGTATTAAAACGACCTTTGGCGTGTGCAAAAGAAGGTGATTGTAACGCTCTCTGAAATCCAGGCGACTCCTCGTCGACGGAATACTCATGCCTCATCGCCTCTACTACTTCAATAGGCCTAGCGTCACTTTCTTTGATGACGCAGGTTATATCGGTAGTAAGTTCTCCTAGCAGCTTCCTAATGTAGGCTTTATTTGGAAGGTGTTCTAGGGTGTGCGGAGCGCATTCCATAGTCATGGTTGTTGCTTTCTGGGAAATTTAATGGTTTTGTTGCTAAACAATAGTAATACATACACATAGTATGTGTAAATAGTTAAAATAATAAAATATGACTTACACTAATCACTTCAATGAAGATAAAAAATAGCACCTTAAGGTTTAGGTGCCTTGTACTATAATTTCTAAAATTTATTTTAGCGGCCAGGACACGAAAGTACTACTTCCGTGTCCAGGCCGCCTCTGGGTGACTGCTAGTGCCATCCACTTCGAGCTCTGATCAGACCATCAGCTGCGGGAACGAGTGTCAGTTTGCGCCAGTTGGCTTCGCCAACTAGTTGGCCGTTGATAGCGAACAGAATGACCTGAACAGACTGTTCGGTGATCTCACTTTCAGGCTTCACAAGGAAGCTATAGGTGTTACTAGTGTCCTTGGAAGTAAGCGAAAATGGTGTATCACGCATGTTTGTGAAGAACTCGAGACTAAAGGTCTCATTGGCATTGAAACCAAGCGCTACTTCCATAAGACGCTTCATTGCTTCTGCAGCCGAGGGCTGGAAAAGCCCATATGAGTTGTCTGAAGAGAACGGATCCACGCCTATCTCCCAAGTGATTCGACAGTGTGAACTGAATATACTGTAACATATTTTTATGCTTCGATAGATACTTCTCTAGAACGGGTGGATATGAGAGAATCAAGTTCTCGTTAAATCATTTATTTTTTCACTAATCTCAGCAACAATTTTACGTGTTGTATTCTCATCTTGGCCTCTTGGGTCTTGAATTTCCCAGTAAAGTACTCGACCATCGTTCTTTAACCATTCCGGCCAGGTTTCAGGCTCGGCCATGACGACTAGTTGATCGTAATCAGAAGCCAGTTTTTCGGTTAATTGCGTGCGAATGTTATAAATCATGTCAATTCCATAGGTATCGCGCATGACGCGCACGATAGTGGCGGCTCCAGGGCGTTCGGCAAGTGTTGCTCTTGGTGTGTCAACGTTAGTTCCGGCCGAATCGGCCTGGCCACCTTTTTGGCGATACAATTCCATGGCTGCTTGGCTACGCCCGACGTTTGCCTGACAAATAAATAATAGCTTCATATCACCATAGTACAGTGTTGCAGATGAAATAGGAATTGATATTCCGTGATTTTATGTTAAAATAATAAGCAGTTGTCCACCGGTTCAACGAAAGGACTGTCATGTCATCTTTGGGCACGATCCTCGGACTTCAGCCATTCGAGCCCAAGCGACGGCTCGTGCTGTCCCATGAGGGAGGTGTTATCGATCTGTACGTGCTGGACGGAGAGGCCTACCTAGCTCCTATTCAGGTAGGCCAGTTACAGCAATGCAGGACCATTAGTACCGTTCACTTCGGCGGTTGGTCGACTGGCTTCGAAAATCCCGATCTCAGCATTCCGAAGGAGTGTACCTCCTTGATGGAGGGTGGTTTCGAGCGCTGTATTCTTGAAGTGGTCTTCCGCCTCGTTCCCGCCGGTCCGGATCGCTGTCACACGGCAGAAGTCGTGGCGGTGAGTCTTGATGGACAGACATTCTACAACAACCATCGGTGTACGTTCCCGCAGGAATGCGGAGAGCCGCAGCTTCAGGTTGGTTAACCCCGACGCAAAATTGCCCCGACGCGGTTGTTTTGCGTCGGGGCAATTTTGTTTTTCGAGTTAAATTAGTAGCCTGAAGCGTGCCGTTTTGCGAGACGTTCTTGAAATTTTTCTACCTCTGTTTCTAAATCGATATCAAAATTATTTGCAAGCGTGGTTATTGAGATAAGTAGATCGGCAAGTTCCGACCCAAGGTGGGTGGTTTGCTCTTTTCGATCTTTAGCGCCACGATGCTTTCGGATGGCTTCTGCCACTTCGCCGAATTCCTCAATAATGTAGAGCAGCTGAAGCTCAGTGCTTGGTGCGATTTTTGAGTGTTTTTGCCAATCCTCTTGCACCCATTGTTGTAGTTGTTGAATTGTCATGTGATTTTCCTTTCATATAAAAATGCACGTGCTTATTATAGCTCGTGCATTTTTCCGAGAACCCAACCAACCATCCATACTGAAAACTAAATTGTATAGATATGATAATTGGCAGAAATATTTATGTCAACGGTAGAGCGCGAGCCTGGAGTTAATCGTTTTCATATAAATCGGCACGCTTTTTACCTCGCTCCTTAACGTCCTTTACGAGACTGCCCACGCTACTGAAACGATCACCTCGAGTGAATGTGAAGGCATATGGATGTAGAGTTGCCTTCACTTCGCCGCCTGCAGCTTTTACACCTTCTTGCACAGCTACGTCACAGGGAAATACCTGAGCTGGTTGCGTGTAAAGTTCTTCTGTAATGCGACCATGCTGATCCAGTTGCAATATACCATTTGGACCTCTTGCTTTTGGCGAGGAGTGAGTGAGTTTTCGACGTATGTTTGTCGCAAGCGCATAGGTGGTACGTAGACTATCAACCAACATACTCTCGCCGTGTTCGAGTACAATGCCACCGTAGGCGATGCCGCCGAGCTCACGATGTAACTGTGCACGTCGCATCATTGTTTCTGCCCATTTTGCGGGTGGTAGGCAATCGTCGTCGATAAGAAACATGGGAGTATCGGGGTATTCGGTTGTGGTGTGTTCAATGCCCGTTTGGAGCGCCTTCATTTGGCCGGGCGTTTCTTCGTCGATGACGACAGCACCCATAGCTTCCGCGTACTCACGAACGATACCTTGGGCTGGCCTATTATCTATAACAATTGGCGCAAGGGGCATACTTGATCGACCGAGTGCGACAAGCAAAAGGGGAAGGTCTTTGCCGTCACACGAGCTCATGATAACGGGCGTGCCATTTTCATAGTTAAATTGAGAGGGTGTGATCGGAGCAAACCTATCGATGATTTCGGTACTGCCTACATTGCGGAGTGATAATAATTCTTTAAAATTGTGAGTACGTTTCTGCATAGGAAGCTTATTATACAAGCTTCCTAATAGTATTGCAAAATGAAATCGTATAAGTAGTGGCCGGGACTACGTTAGTATTCCCGGCCTTATCTGCAAAATACCTACACCATTTCCTTAGTAAGTAACTCGGCTTTATTAAGCCAACGTTCGAACATCTCTCGTTCTCGCTGATTTTTAAAAGCTAGCGTGAGGTCATGACTAATTGCCTGCAATGTTTGCTTTGCGTCGGGTTTAATATCTTCAGTAGGGAATACTCGTGGCTCCCACCGTAGAAGAAGTCGATTCCCCTTTGCTTTATCGAGGGTTAAGAGGCCTGTTCGTGCTAGGCATTTGAGCGTAGTCTTTGCCTGCTGCCAACTTGGCGAGTCATGGAGCTGTTCGATCTTGGTTGTTTCACTTGCGCTGTGGAGCCGAGATGCGCCAAAACTATTAAGGTATTTCTTCGGCCACATAGTAAGACCTCCGAGGTTGGTTGTGGGCAGACAGAAAAATATATCTGTCTGATGTATAGTAACAGACTAGTGATTCTTTATGTACTATTTCTATAAGCACTAAGGATTGTTTGTAGGTCAATGCTGTGACGGAAATTTATCGTATTTGCTTTATCGATATCAACCCACTCGGGGATGTCATTCGTATATGTTTTCATATTTATCCTCTTGTTTCGCTTTACTCTTTTTGTTAGACCAGGATAATCTGTGTCTAAATCCCCTCTATTATTCTACGAGCCGCCACACGCTTGATCTTGTCTTTTTGCTTACTGCTTTATTTGCTAAGCTTACTGTCGATTAGTCATTAAAATAAGCTTCATTTCTATCCTCGTCGGACTTACACAAGAATACAAAGTCATAGCCTGACTCTACGGCGAATCTCATCATCTCACTCTCGTTTTTTGGTTTTTTGTATAGGGCCGCTGCTTTAACGGGGGCTGCCTCATCAAATTTCTTGAGTTCCCTGGCTTCAATAAACTCTAGACTAGAGGGAGCTTTGGAAATACGATTCAATGTATGGCGGATTTCATCAAGGCCTTCGACGAAATCCGTCGCGTATAAATAATATATAGTACGGTTAATCAAAAATTTCCACATAAAAGAATCAGGAGTCAGTACCTTGAACTCAAGTAGTGCGATGTGGCCGGTACCCACTTCCGGAAGATCCAGCTTGAACTGCGCGAGCGTCTGCTTGATTGACGAGGTATCGAGTGTATGAACAAAGTCTCTTATCATAGGATAATTGTAGCAAAGAGAAGTAGTTTTATATGCTACCAGACTGGTTCTATGGTAACAATTAAAAGTCTATGAGTGATAGCTAGATGTATGGTAAAATTTAGCATATCAACAGATAGTTATCTCTGTATTACTAGTATAAAAAGGAAAATGAATATGAAAAAGAAAATCATCTTTTTTGATGGTGATGGAACTCTTTGGTATCCCAAAGCTACTAAACGTACCAAAAAACCTCATTGGGTTTATCACGATGTTACCGCCAAAGACAACTACCTAGATCATCTAGAGCTAACTCCAAAAACAAAAGAAACTCTAATGATGCTTCATGAAAAAGGCCTTAAGTTAGTTGTAATTTCGGCGAATCCCTCCGCAAAAGAGATTGCCACTAGGGAAATCAAAGAGAGGATTGATTACTTTGACTTAGGCAATTTATTTTACTCATATCAAAGTTCACCAGGTGATGATCCGAATGGCAAAGTGACTGTTATGACGAAGATTATTGATGCACTTGGATTTACGAGAGAGGATGCATTGATGATAGGGGACAGTTATTTTTATGATTATCTAGCGCCGAAAAAAGCGGGAATCGAAGCGCTATTTATCGAGAATGAGATTGCAAAGATGCCCAATCCTCCTCCGGCGAGCATAGAAAGCATTAAAGAAGTTAGTGATGTATTAGATATGCTAGACTAAGTTACAATTCCTCATTTTAATGATCTTCGCAGTAGTACCAAATATATTTTATCCTAGCGAAGATAGGCAGCCGTTAGTATAATTGCGAAAAATCCCCAATAAAAGATCATTTGGTAAATTAGGCTATGCCTTCTAACAGAACGAACAAAGAAATAAAGGCTTATGAATATAATCGAAAGTATGAGATAGGCTAGTGATGCATACTTTAAGATGGGTGAAATAACGGGCGAGAGTGCAATCATGATAGTAAAAGGTATGATCGTTGCGCCTGCAATAAATGCTACCATATTATGAATACGACTTAATTTTCCTGGCTTATCTGGAATCCATCCTAAAAGTAAATGGCAGACGGCTGCAATGCCTACGCACCATCCAAAAAGCGAGGGTAATTGCAGCGCCGGCATAAAGCACCACCAAAGGAACGGATAGAAGAATAGTGCCGTAATTGTCGCTGCTACTCCGAAGAAGATAAGTGCTTGCGGCTCAGCGGCGGCGTGAAGGCTAAGCGTCATTGACTTATCGCCTCGCCATTTATATAAGATAAATCCAATTGCTAGCGCGGCGAATAGAAGCCCAATGAGCCCGAAGTAGTGGAATGTGTTGTTTGGCAGCATAGCCTTTTTATTATAGTTTAGATCGGCTAGTATTGTGGAACAATTTCTATGCACTATAGAGATGTGTGCTGCTATACGAAACCAGAACCAACCTTGTTAAATTGGTTTCTGATGATACCGATGCGTAGGTTGCTCGATCCTTATTGCAGGTGACTTAAACCCAATTGGATTTCGTATATAAGACTGGCGCTCGATACCGCTTCTTGCTATAGCCTCGTAGCTGATTGCTTGCATTTCTACTCTGGATTCACTGGTTCCAGGTGCATGGATGTAGGATTCTTCATCACGGACAATTCCAATGTGTGTAGGGAAAAAGCCTCTTCTTGAAAAAAAGATGAGATCGCCTGGTTGTCTATTTTCGTCATGAACCGTTATGCCGTAGTTATCCCAGAATTCATTTGCATGTCGAATCTGACGCTGGTTTCCGTCTTGCCCCAAATAGTCTGGAATAACAAGACCGGCTTCTTGTAGTACAAATCGTACAAAACCGGAGCAGTCAAAGCCACCTTTGGGTGATTGCCCCAACTCAGGATGTCCGGATTTGTATTTTATAGAGGGTTTATCTATTAATTCTGTTGCAATACCAACGATTGCTTCTCGATATGTTTCTGCGACGTCACTCCAATACTAAATTATCTTGATGTTTGATTATTCAAGTATGAATCTAGTTGAATCCTGACCAAGTGGTGACGTGTTTATTGCATAACATAGTTGATTCGCTTCTCGCCAGAGGCTGTAATAAGTCTTAAAATATAGTTCTATACATCATATAAACTAAACTCAATAAAATCTATAAAGAATAAGGAGCGCAAATGCGCTCCTTATTGCTAACGGAAGATTTGCACCAACAGATGTGACCTACTAACTAAATAACTTAGTTTAAATGCAACTGAACTATTGAACTTGATTGGTCACACATAATGATTCATGTGCTGTATCACTTGATCTTCCATAAATAATATAACAAGGCGCAATTCGAGTCGTCAATAGTTTTTTGAAAGATTTTTATATGATTTTTTTGCGATAAGTACTGTCATTAGAATCGTTTTACTTATTGATCGAGCTTACTATATGACATTTCTAAATCTTTTCGCCAGGTCTTCCCTTTATCATCTGACGCTTCGGCAATGGAATAAAGGCCGTTAGCCTTGATTTCAAGAGTCATTCGCTGGTAAAAATCCTTGTCCTCCCTTAGAA
>CAZTOK010000008.1:0-53239 GCA_964615445.1 uncultured Candidatus Saccharibacteria bacterium
CCTAGATGAATTTATTGCCGGCACTAAAGAAGTGGTAGAATACGCTAAATTTACAGGTGCATTGGTCGAAGCGGAAGAGCGTTACTTTATGGGTTCTTCCAACCTTCATACTGAGGCAATTGACTATGAGGAAGTAAAAAAATACAATACAACACCCGAACAGGCTAAAGATTTTGTAGAAAAAACAGGTATCGATACGCTTGCCGTACAAATTGGTAACCTGCACGGTCTCTATCCAGTCCCAAAAGAGCTTGATCTTGAGCTGCTTCAAAAGATACGAGATACCATTGGGTGCCAAATTAGCCTCCATGGCGGTAGCGGAACACCACTTCACTTCTTTGAAGATGCAGCAAAAATTGGAGTAAGCAAAATCAATATTAATAGCGATATGCGTTATGCTTTCCGTAAAACACTAGAGAAAGTATTAGCTGAGCATCCGGATGAATATGCGGTAGTAAAACTCATGCCAGAGGTATACGGCGCGGTACAAGCAGTAGTAGAAGAAAAAATCAGTGCATTTGGGAGTGCCGGCAAGGCCATTTTGTAGATTAAAGTGCGGCTTACTCGAAGAAGTAAGCCGCACCCCTTTGATTTTTACTGGATACCTAGTGTCTTTTTGTAGATTGGGTGAATGAAACTCCCAAGCGAGCTTCGTCCCGCCCTGATTTCATCGACAGTGACAAACTCGCCCATAAAATTCTCGCTCTTGTCCCACTCGCAGAGTCGAGCAAGCGCTTCATCGGGTAGCTTTACTTCACAAAGATAGGTAATGTAGAGCGTCAGTTCGCCTTCAGTAAGATGCCGTACACTGGGAGCATTGAAGATAACTGGTTCGCTGAAGTAGTTAAAACGACTTTCTTGTGCCTCTGTTGGTGCAAGCCAGCCGCGTTCATTGCAGAACTCCTCAAAAAACTCTCGTTCTGCTGGCTCTTGTTCGAGGTATCCAGGTGTTGCAACAAGCCCTCGAATGAGAATCTCATACTCGAGAGTTACCGGAAATCTGAATCGAACATCGCCCTTACCGCGGCGAAGGTCAATGTGTAGTTGTCTCCAAAATATGTCAATACCTCTCGGGGATGCCTTGATGCCACCACCCGGTAACATAAGATGGCGTTCGCCACCGGTTCGCTCGAACTTGCGGCCGCGAACCATCATGAGGTAATGTCCGAAAGGATTTTGGATAAGAAGACGAACCGAACAGTCGACAAGCGTCGGGTCAACAGACATGGCGATCCTTTCGTAAAAGGGGCAACGCTAAGTATATACTATAATCTCATTTTAGCCATAAGTGTTATACTAAAAGCAGCATGAGTAAACTTCAAACAAAAATTCTTACTATCGGTAAGGCCACGCAAGACGTCTTTTTAACAAGTGACGAATTTGATCCCCATAAAGAAGGTAAGGTGGCCTATACGCACTTGCCATTAGGAGCAAAAATGGAAGTAGACAGTGTAACGTTTGCCACGGGTGGCAATGCGAGTAATGTTGCTGTGACCTTTGCTAGGCAAGGGCTTCACACTGAATATATGTGGACACTTGGTGAGGATGTAGCGTCCGAGGCGGTGCTTCGTGATCTTGATAACGAAGGAGTTTCAACAACGCACGTTGTGCGAAAAGCACACTACCAGGCCGGTTACTCAACTATACTTATTGCAACAAATGGAGAACGGACTATTCTTAATCACCGTGGCGTTGCGACAGATACTCGCGGAACTGATATTGATTTTACAGCCATTGAAAAAGCTGACTGGGTATATCCAAGTTCGCTCGCAGATGGTGGCATTGAATTGCTTCGAAAAATTATCGATCATGCTGAGAAGCATGACACGAAAGTGATGCTTAATCCCGCTGGCCCTGAACTTGCACATCCTTCTAGACTGAAAAGCTTGCTTGAAAGTGTAGATGTTCTTTGTATGAATAAAGAAGAGATACAGCAGCTAGTAGAGGGTACGACACTTGAAGAACTCGTCCGTCATGCGCTCCACTACGTACCGGTTGTTATTGTAAGTGATGGGCCAAATGGTGTTGTGGCAAGCGATGGCAAAACCATTGTTCGAGCAGGAATGTATGAAGACGTGAAGGTGGTAGATCGCACAGGTGCGGGCGATGCATTTGCCTCTGGTTTTTTAAGCCAATGGGTAAAGGGCGTATCACTGAAAGACGCAATTATTTTTGCCAGTGCCAACTCTACCTCTGTTGTGACAAAAATGGGCGCTAAAGCTGGTATTTTACACGAAGGTACAAAACTGCATGCCATGCCTATTCATGAAAAGCCACTTTAGCATAAGCATGATATACTAATAGGTGATTTAAAGAGGAGAGAATAACCATGGCAACGTTTTTACGTGATCTGCTTGATGCTGAAGAGCCATTGTTTTCCCATAGTATTGCTCAACTTGAAATAGCCAGCGGTCATCATGCTGCAGATGTAAAGTTAGTTGCCGATATGACAGAACGAGCTCACCAGGCTATGCGTGAGATGGGACTTGATCCAGCTGTAACTACTGGTGAGGAATTTTATCATGGACTGCAAGCGCGAATCGAAATCGATAACGCACGAATCACAAGGCTTGTGGGTGGACATGACCCAAGCGACGTAAAAGATCTTGTACCCCGCCTTATAAAAATAGCAAATGAAGTACCTTTTAATCGGAGAGTGTTTGTTATTAAGCATCAAAAAGCCAAAGAACTTCTTCGTCAAATGCCACCGCAGCAACTCATGGAAAAATTGGGCTATAAAACAGTAGATGAGCTTTTTAAAGGCGAAGATTTTGATGAGCTGTATACGGCGCTACGATTCTCTGAAGGCCCTGACTGGCTTAACGCATATAATGAACTTTTCAAAACGGTAACAGCTGATGATTATGAAGAACGTGACATCCGAATCCTCGCGATGGATCATAACAAATACGTTGATCTAGCCGAACATTTTACCCAGAAAAAACTCCATAACGTTACCCATACCAAAGAACTTGGCGTAATTGTTGTAGTCCCTTTACACGAAAGCTACTCAAAAGGCCTTACACTGAAAACGCTGCCACTCTTGCTACATTATTTAAATGAAGTAAAGCTCTATTCCAACTTTTTTAAGCTCAAGGCGCACAAACCAAACTTTGGTGAAATTGTTGTTACTACGCTTATTGCTGACCCGGGCAATGCGAGCCAAATTGTAGGAAATGATATTCACTGGCGAGTCATTCAGCGTTACTTTGGTAAGCTAAAAAATGAAGAACACCCAGAAGATTTTGAGCCGCATGTTCATCCCGAAGACCTTCATTGGCGCCGCGCTGAAGATTTACTCTATGCCATTGACCCTGAAATGGCATTTTGGAAGGAAACCGACTACGTAGGACTACTCTTTAATCGTCAGACGGTCAGTATGAATCTTGTTGATGTATCGTTTGGCTATGCCAACAATATGAGCTACGAAGATCGCTATGTGTATCACTTTCGAGAGAGCTTATGGAACGAGATTTTTATTCGCTATATGAGCTATCCTATTTTGGAAGAGCAGGTGCTAAAACAGCTTGATAACGATATGGTGGCACCTGAGAAGTTACATGCGAAAGGAATAAAATAATGAGATATCAAATTTGCGTATCTGGTGCAGCGAGTGGCAATACAGTACGATCATCGCACCAACTAGCCTTTGAGGTAGGACGAGCTATCGCCGAGCAAGGCAAAACTCTCCTTACTGGCGCTACAGTAGGACTGCCGCACTATGCCGCTATGGGCTTTATGAGCGTACCTGATTCCAAGGGTGTTTCGGTTGGATTTTCACCGGCTACATCGTTTCGCGAGCACGTTGCTACCTACCGTTTGCCGACGCGCGAGTTCGACTACATTAATTTTACCGGTATGGAATACGTTGGTCGCGACGTGCATTTAGTACGAAGTTGCGACGGCATTATTACCGTGGGTGGCCGCATGGGGAGTTTGCATGAATTTTCTACGGCGCTTGAAAGTCGCAAAGTATGCGGCATACTTGTGGGCAGTGGTGGCCTCGCGGATTTTTCCAAGACGTTGTTGGAACACATTGAAGCACCAGGTAGTAAAGATGTTATTTTTGATAGCGACCCGGATAATCTCGTGAAGCGTGTGGTTGAAGCACTCGATAGGCGTTATGCCGATTTCCAAGACGATGGTCTAGACGGCCAAGTAAGCGCCAAGCGTGCTGGCCGAGGCTAAGTCGTAGTATACTAGTAAGATGGAGCAAAAGTTTCAACTTGAAACGAAATACCAACCAACGGGCGATCAGCCAACTGCGATCGCTCAACTTGTCAGTGGTCTCGAAAAGGGCGAACGTGAGCAAACGCTTCTTGGCGTGACTGGAAGTGGCAAAACCTTTACTATGGCAAATATAATTCAGGCTCGACAAGCACCGACGCTCGTGCTTGCACATAACAAAACGCTTGCCGCTCAACTCTATAGCGAATTCAAGGCTTTTTTTCCGCATAACGAAGTACATTATTTCGTTAGCTACTTTGATTATTATCAGCCAGAAGCCTACATTAGTAGTAGCGATACCTACATTGAAAAAGACAGCAAAATTAACGATGAGATAGATCGTCTACGTCACGCGGCTACCAGTGCGCTTTTGACGCATCGTGACGTCATCATTGTCGCCAGCGTGAGCTGTATCTATGGTATTGGATCACCAAATGATTACGCTGAAATGTCGATTACCATTACACAAGGCGAGCGTCGTCAGCAAGAAAAGCTCGTGCGCCTTCTTACTGATATTCAATACCAGCGAAACGATATTGACTTTCATCGTGGTACATTTCGCGTGAAGGGCGATGTGGTAGATGTATTTCCCGCTGGTAGCGACGTGGCGTATCGCATTGAGTTTTTTGGTGACGAGGTAGATAGAATCACAAAAATTGACCCACTTACCGGTGAGATTTTAGATGAGCCGACTGAGTGTAAAATCTTTCCAAGTAGTCACTATGTAACGCCAAAAGAAAAACTGGCACATGCTATTGAAGGTATTCAAAAAGAATTTGACGAGCGCATGGAGTGGTTTGAGAAACACGATAAACTTCTTGAAGCTCAGCGATTAAGTCAGCGCACGAAGTATGACATTGAAATGCTTGAAGAAACGGGCTTCGTGAAGGGTATTGAGAATTATTCACGATATCTTACTAATCGCGAGCCCGGCGAACAGCCGGCAACTCTACTCGACTATTTTCCGGATGATTTCTTGCTGCTAGTGGATGAAAGCCATCAAACCTTGCCGCAAGTACGTGGTATGTATAACGGTGACCGAGCACGGAAGGAAGTGCTGGTAGACTACGGTTTTCGCCTGCCGTCTGCACTTGATAACCGCCCGCTCACTTTTACAGAATTTGACCGTCATATGCATCAAACAGTGTACGTTTCGGCGACACCGGGTGACTATGAGCTTGCTCATAGCCAAGAGCCTGCCCAGCAAATTATTCGTCCAACCGGCCTCCTTGATCCACAAATAATTATTCGTCCAACCGAAGGTCAGATTGACGATTTAATAGCTGAAATCAATGATCGCATTGCGAAAAAACAGCGCGTGCTCGTAACGACGCTTACTAAACGCATGGCTGAAGACCTTTCAACGTATCTACAAGAAATTGGTATTAAAACGGCGTATATACATAGCGAAGTTGATACGCTTGAACGTGGTGATATCTTGCGTGATCTACGCCTTGGTGTATACGATGTCTTAGTTGGTATTAACCTCCTTCGTGAAGGACTCGACCTTCCTGAAGTAAGTATGGTAGCTATTATGGACGCCGACAAAGAAGGCTTTTTGCGTTCGGAAGGTGCACTCATCCAAACTATTGGTCGTGCAGCTCGGCATCAGGATGGTACCGTTTTCATGTATGCTGACAATATTACACGTTCTATGCAGGCTGCAATCGATGAAACTAATCGTCGCCGTAGTATTCAAGAAGCATACAACACTAAGCATGGAATTACCCCAACGACGGTGGCAAAAGAAATTGATGAAGGACTTCGCGCTATCATCCCAATGAAAGAGGATGACAAAAAGCCAAAACTTAATCTCAATAAAATTCCAAAAGATGAATACGGGTCACTCATAAAAGATCTAACAGCTCAGATGGAGCTAGCCAGTGCCAATCTTGAGTTTGAACGCGCTGCCGAACTCCGCGATACGATTGCCGATATAAAGAGCAAAATGTAAGCATTGCCTTTGTATGTCTTGTTTGCTATAAATTACAGAGCTATCTGTCGACTGAAAGAGGGGCGCATATGCCCGAGCAAGATGTGACCGTCGAAGACTTTGCGTTTGTAGAGGAATGGTTCGCTCTGATTGGCATAAGATCGGACGGAGACTATTTTCTACGTAAATATGGCGACGACCTCATTGTTCTTCCATATACGGCTCAAATGTATAGTCTTATACTTGGCAATGTACAGATGATTTCGATATGGATTGGTGCGTTGCCCCAAGAATATCAAAACTGGGGCTATGAGACAGGATATAGCGTTATCTTTAAGGGTAACAAGATTGTCGTTGTGTGTCCGTAGGTCGCGAAGCACGTGGTGATTGTAGAGAGTTACTTTCACCACGTGTATAACAGATAGTTTGATTTAGTATAGATTTATGTTATCGTATCATAGATAGAAGTTTCATCGACACCTTCCTGGAAGGAAGATTATGAAGGCTATCGAGCGTTGGGCTGTATGTGCGGCAGCGATCAGTTCTATTGTGCTTGGCCTTTGTGCCTGTTCGGGACCCGGAGTTGCTGACAGTAGTTCTGGTGGTTTGGACCTTGTGCCACCTCTTCCGACTACTACATCGCCGTCGATCTCATCAAAGCAATTGTTGGACTCAGAGAGGCTTGGTCAGTCATCCGCGCCAGATGCTCTCAAGTCGCTTTACTGTCCTGACTCAGGGAGCCGCGATGGAGCGTCGGCAATTCAAGGCGCTGGTCAGTCATTGAGTGTGAATAATACTCGTGATGATCATATTGTCATGGATGGAGCTGACGTTTCACTTCATGTGGTGAGCGATGGGGTGGTCAAGGGTAGCGTAGTGCTTTGTGGTGCCAGTGCAAGCCTGCGTGTTTCCGAGGGTGGAACCTTCTCTGGCAGCGCATCGTTACAAGGTGGCGGTGTAACATTGATTCTGGATGGAGGAACGCTCAGCGGCGCGGTACTACTCAAGGGAGGTGGTGTCCGGGTGATCATGGTTGATGCACCCGACAAGTATTCCATGCCAAGCGGTATCTACGCTGATGGCGCCGCTCCTGAGGTGCTCTACTGTCATGAGAAGAAGCCGGTGCCTGCTTGGGACTTGCAAGAGTCGCCGTGTAGCCGCTACTTCTAACTTCGTTTCAGGTGCCGTGTTCGTGTACTTTTTCACGAACACGGCACTCATTTAGTATCTAGACATTTTAATGTATCTGTGATATAATGAATTTATTGCATTCGATAGAATGTCGAGCCTCTTTCAAAGATGCGCGCACTAATATAGGTATGCTACCTCAGGTAGCGGGCGCCACCACCGAAATATCCTCTCGCTGTTCTCTCTAGGGTCTATCCCTTTCAGATTGCATACAGCTATCACTTAAATAACGAAAGGGTTATTTTTAATGGCATTTCAACAACGACGAAACGGTCGTCCTAATCAAGGACGTCCTTCAAATGGTGCTCGCAGCTTCGGCGGCGCACGCCGAAATGGTGGTCGCGGTAGTCGCGGTCCAGCAAAAAAATACATTCATCCTTCTAAATTCATCAATAAAGCGGTGACAAAAGAGGATGAGATTCCATATGAGTCAACGCACAAATTCGCTGACTTTCCTTTTAATGCGCAGTTGCGCCACAACGTTGTAAGTAAGGGCTACGAAACACCGAGTGCTATTCAAGATCAAGCGATCCCGCTTATTATTGAAGGCAAAGATGTGATTGGTCTTGCGAATACTGGTACAGGTAAAACTGCCGCGTTTTTACTACCGATTATTGAACGTCAAACTGGTATTACGGTCCGCCCAAGTGTGCTGATCGTGGCACCAACACGAGAATTAGCGCAGCAAATTGACGAACAGTTCCGCGAATTTAGCCGTGGGCTAGGTCTTTACTCGACACTTATTGTTGGTGGAGTAAATATTGACCGTCAAATTCGTGATTTGAAGCGCCGTCCACACTTTATTATTGGTACGCCGGGCCGCTTGAAAGACCTCATGAATCGACGCATTTTACAGCTTAAAGACATGACCACACTCGTACTTGACGAAGCTGACCGTATGCTTGACATGGGCTTTTTGCCAGACATTCGCCAAATTGTGAATGAAATGCCAAAAGAGCGTCAAACACTGTTCTTTAGCGCGACGATCACGCCTGAAATTTCGGCACTTGTGCATGACTTTTTGAACAATCCTGTAACTGTATCGGTGCGTACAACTGAAACATCTGATCATGTTGAGCAAGACGTGGTTGAAGCTCGTGACAAAGCGCATAAAATGGAACTTCTTACAGATATGCTAGCCAAGGATGGTTACGAAAAAGTATTGATTTTTGGTGAAACCAAATTTGGCGTCCAGCGTCTGAGTGATTATCTTGATAATCATGGCATTCCGTCGGCGGCGATTCACGGTAATAAAAACCAATCACAGCGTCAGCGTGCATTAAAACAATTCAAAGATGAGCGCGTACGCGTACTTGTGGCCACCGATGTGGCGGCTCGTGGTCTTGACATTCCGAATGTAACCCATGTGATTAACTTCGATACACCGCAGACGTACGAAGATTATGTCCACCGTATTGGCCGTACCGGCCGTGGTGGCGCAAGCGGCCATGCTCATACGTTTATTGAACAGCGCTAGGCTAATATAGCAATACATAAAGAACGCCTGAAATACGGCGTTCTTTTCTTCATGTAATGAGAGTTACTTCTCGGACATCTTGCCTAGACTAGCTGACTTAAAACCTTCTGGAAGCAATTCGTCAGAATCGGTAAGCGTGACTTCCTTCATGCTATTGGTTGTAGAGAAGACTTCAATAGCGGTGTTATTAAGCCGAGCGAAATCATGTAATACCTGACGACAATTACCGCATGGTGAGATAAGTTTTGGCATCTCTGAATCGGCTCGGCCAGATGCAAAATAAAGCTTTGTTACCCCGTAATCGTTAGCGGCAACCGCGGCTGCAAGTGCCATAGCTTCGGCGCAAAAGAGGGCGCAGTTGGAAAGAAAAATGTTATTGCCGTAATGGCTGCCATTTGCAGTAACGGCAACCGCGCTTGTGCGAGGATTACTCACTTTATTAAGTGCATACGGAAGTCTTGTGACGGCTTCTCGTAGGTAGCTATGATCTTCTTTATTTAGGGTATTAAATGCGACTGTTCTCATTGGGCTAGTATATCAAATTGCAGGCTTTTTATGATAAAATAGTGCCTATGAAAGCAATGGTAGAAGTAAAAAATCTCAAAAAACGCTATGGTGAAAAACAAGCTGTAGACGGCATAAGTTTTGAGGTGAAAAAGGGCGAAATCTTTGGTATTTTGGGGCCAAACGGAGCTGGTAAAACAACCACACTTGAAATGATGGAAACGCTTCGTGATATCGATGACGGTTCAGTGAAAATTGACGGTATTAACGTGGCAAAGGAACCGCAAAAAATCAAATATCTGATTGGCGTACAGCCACAAACCCCCGCATTCCAAGATAAAACCAAGCTCGTTGAAGTGGTTGAAATGTTTGCTGCGGCGTACGGTGAAAAGGTAGACCCAATGGAATTTTTGCGTGACGTTGAGCTCGAAGAAAAAGCCAATAACTATGTTGAAGATCTCTCGGGTGGTCAAAAGCAGCGTCTTAGCATTACGACTGCACTTGTTCATGGGCCAAAGGTATTCTTTTTGGACGAGCCCACAACCGGACTTGATCCGCAAGCACGCCGTCACTTATGGGACCTTATCGAAAAAGTCCGTGACAAGGGTATCAGTGTTATTATGACGACTCACTATATGGATGAGGCAGAGATTTTATGTGACCGAATCGCAGTCATGGATAATGGTAAAATCGTCGCTATTGATACGCCAAAAAACCTCATTAAACAACTACTTGACCGTGGATTTACTAAAAAGCAGCATGTCGAGCAAGCCAACCTTGAAGATGTATTTATTGATCTGACGGGCAAAGAACTGAGGGAAGGTCAATAATATGAATAAGTCACTGTATACCGTTAAAACATTCGTAAAAATTAACACTCGGCGCTTCTTTCGTGACCGTCTAGCACTCTTTTTTAGTATTGGATTTCCTCTGATTTTCCTTTTTGTATTTGGAAGTTTGAATAGCGGCAATAAAGATGTATCATTTAATATTGCGCTTATAAACGAGTCAAGCACGTCGTTCGCTAAAGACTTTGTGAAGAATGCCGAGAACGGCAAGGTGCTTAAAGTTGATAAAGATGTTACGACGCTTGACCAAGCAAAAGATAAAATGAGTCGCTCGGAGCTCGATGCGGCAATCATCTTGCCAAACAATTTTGGTAATGTGCAGTCGGGTGCAAAATACCCTACTGGCCAAGCTAAGGTTATATATACGGCTAATAACGAGCAGTCTGGACAAGCACTTTCAAGTATTTTAGATGCGCAATTTAAAGGAATTAATGCACAGTTTGTGAAGAATGAAACGCCATTTACGGTTAGTTCAGAGCAATTGAATGAAAAGAGTCTGACGCCATTTGACTATACATTTGCCGGACTTCTTGGCTTTGCCATTATTGGTATGGGTATTTTTGGACCAGTGAATGTTTTCCCAGAGCTTAAGAAGATGGGAATTTTGCGCCGTTTAAGTACAACACCGCTAAAGGTATGGCAGTACTTCCTTTCAACAATGATTGGCCAAGCGATTATTGGGCTTATTTCGCTTGGTGTTATGTTTATTGTGGCTATTTTGGTATTTCACTTACAGGTGGTGGGTAATTATGCCGAGCTAATTATTTTCTTAGTTCTTGGTATCATTACCATTCTAGGCATTGGACTGGCACTTGGTGGGTGGGCGAAAAATGAACGACAAGCTGCACCCCTCTCAAACATTATTGTATTTCCAATGATGTTTCTTTCGGGCACCTTCTTCCCGCGCTATCTTATGCCAGATTGGTTGCAGAATATTTCTGGCTTTTTACCACTCACGCCGATTGTTGATGGTATTCGCTTGATTGCGACAGAGGGTAAGCACTTCATTGACATTTTGCCGCAGCTTGGCCTGATTGGTGCGTGGATGATAGTTATCTACTTTATTGCATTTCGTGTTTTCCGTTGGGAATAATATACTTTTACCAAGTATATAAGCGTCACTTATACGAGGCGTTTATATGTACAAACGGTGTATTTTACCAAAAGGATCACGTATAATATATCTATGACACAGATTTCTCGTGATGACGTGCAACACCTTGCACAATTAAGTAGCCTGCAGCTAGCTGACAGTGAGCTTGACGGACTGCAGACGGATATTGCAACTATTTTAGAATATATTGAACAGTTGAGCGAACTGGATACAACTGGAGTTGAACCTACATATCAGGTAACTGATCTCGATAATGTATGGCGAGATGACACTGTTATTAAAAGTGATGTGAGTCGAGAACAGTTACTCGCGCTATCTCCTGAAGCCTACGGTCATCAGGTAAAGGTTCCAAAGGTTTTATAGTATGAGTCATATTCGTACCATTGTCTCAGATGTTAAAAATGGCAGAAGTTCAGCTGTTAAGCAAGTTGAGGAAGCGCTCCAAAAAGCAGCCGACAACGAACAGTATCATGCACTTTTAAGCCTGACTCGTGAGCGAGCGCTAGCGCGTGCCGCTGATATTGATGCTCGTATTGCCGAGGGTGAGGAAGCGGGTGAACTTGCCGGTGTACCGTTCGTAGCAAAGGATAACTTTTTGGCGTTTGGCGCGCCAACAACGGCTGCAAGTAAGATGCTTGAGAAATTTAATGCACCTATTCAGGCGACGGCTATTGAAAAACTTGAAGCTGCTGGTGCAATTTGTATCGGAAAAGCTAACCTTGACGCTTTTGCGCATGGCGGTAGTACCGAGAACTCGGCATTTGGCCCAACTAAAAATGCATTTGACAGTACTAAAGTTGCTGGTGGAAGTAGCGGTGGTTCAGCAGTGGTAACGGCGCTTGATGTTGTGTCGTTTGCGCTTGGTTCTGATACTGGTGGCTCTATTCGTCAGCCGGCGAGCTTCAATGGTGTTGTAGGCGTCAAGCCAACATACGGTATGGTGAGCCGATATGGTGTCGTTGCGATGGCGAGTAGCACTGATACGATTGGATGTTTTGCAAAAGATATTACTGACGCCGAGCTGGTTATGAAGATTATGAGTGGTCGGGATATACATGATATGACGACGCTACCCGATTTCTTTATCCCGCGTGCAGAAGCTAAGCCAAATCAAAAAATTGGTGTCATTAAAGAATTTATGAGCGATGATATTGATACGGAAGTACGCGAGCGCGTAGAAGCTTATATTGAAAAACTGCGCATTGCTGGCCATGCGGTAGAAGAAGTAAGTCTTCCGATTGTCAAATATGCGCTTGCCGTTTACTACATTGTTGTGCCGGCTGAGGTAAGCAGTAATTTGGCGCGTTACGACGGCATTCGCTATGGCCATCGAGCTGAAGGCGTAAAAACGCTCGTAGAACTCTACGGAAAAACACGCGACGAAGGATTTGTAACCGAAAATAAGCGTCGTATTATGATTGGCAGTTATGTACTTTCAAGTGGGTATTTTGATGCTTACTATCTGCAAGCTCAAAAGGCTCGTACGCTGCTTATTAATGCATATAATGAATTATTTAACACCTACGATGCACTCATTGGGCCTGTATCGCCCACGCCAGCATTTGGCCTTGGTGAGAACACAGCCGACCCTGTAAAAATGTATTTGGCTGATATTATGACCGTACCCGCTAGCCTTGCGGGACTTCCCGCGCTGAGCATTCCGGCTGGAAACACAGCGAGTGGATTGCCTGTTGGCGTGCAGTTAATTGGTCAACGAAAGAGTGATGCGGAGTTGTTTGCTTTGGCTCGTTCTATGGAGGAAAACAAATAATGGACGGCCCTGTATTTGCTTTTGTTGCCGGCGTTGCGGTTGTCGGTATCTTACTGATCATTGTTATTTCTATTACAAAGCGCGGTGGCACACAACTTGATGTTGAAAAATATCGTATGCGTTGGCTTAGTATTGAGCAACAGTTAAAGCGCGATGAGTCATCAAGCTTTCATCTTGCTGTGCTAAATGCTGATAAACTACTTGACCAAGCTTTAAAAGATCGTGGTTTTCGAGGCGAAACTATGGGTGAACGTATGAAAAATGCTAAAACCAGTTGGAGTAATGCCAATGCAGTTTGGACGGCACATAAACTTCGTAATCAAATTGCGCATGAAACCGATGTGCAGATTGATTATGACCTTGCCAGGCGTGCGCTTGCGAGTTTTAAACAAGCCCTCAAAGATTTAGGAGCAATTTAGTATGGCCGACGGTATGTATGAAAAGTATGAGATGACTATTGGTATCGAGTGTCATACACAGCTTGCTACAGCAACGAAGCTGTTTAGTGCGGCTGATAATGACGCGCGTGACAAATCACCAAATAGTGTAGTGAGTCCAATTGACTTTGGTCTTCCAGGCATGCTGCCTGTATTAAATCGAACTGCAGTAGATCTTGCTATTAAAGCCGGTAAAGCTTTAAATGCAGAAATTGCAAATATTAGTCGATTTGATCGTAAACACTACTTTTACCCTGACCTTCCCAAAGGTTATCAGACAACTCAGATGTATCATCCAATTATTTTGGCTGGATTTGTTGATGCGCCGCTTGAAGATGGCCGGACGGTGCGAGTCCGAATCCATCATGCCCACATGGAAGAAGACGCTGGAAAACTAACACATTACAGCGACTATAGCCTTGTTGATTTGAATCGAGCCGGTACGCCACTTATCGAGATCGTTTCGGAGCCTGATATGCACTCCGCACAAGAGGCTAAGGCATATGCAGCCGAACTTCACCGCCTGATGACCTATGCTGGCGTGACGCACGGTGATCTGTACCATGGGAATATGCGCTTTGACGTGAATATCTCGGTGGCCTTAAAAGGTTCCGATATTCTAGGGACGCGTGCTGAGGTAAAGAATCTCAACTCATTCAGAAGTGTTGAAAAAGCAGCCGAATATGAATTTAAACGTCAGGTAGCTCTACTTGAAAATGATGAGCGGGTAGTGCAGGAAACGCGTGGGTGGGACGAGACAAGTCAAACAACCAATTCACAGCGTTCGAAGGAAGATGCGCAGGACTATCGCTATATACCCGATGCAGACATCCCACCGATCGTTTTAAGTAACGAGGAAATTGCTGAAATTCAGGCAGCTGTACCAATGCTCCCACCGGCATATCGTGCCAAATGGTTGCCGCTTGGACTCGATCGTTCGGTGATAGAATCGTTACTCGCAACTCAGGAGTTTGCTCGTGTTGTAATGCTTGTTCAAGACAAAGCCGGCGACACCGTCGCAAAGCGCGCTGCTCACTGGTTTTCGAGTGCGTTGGGCCACTCAGATGAAGGTAATGAGATAGCGTTTGACACCCCACTTTCGCCAGACGGTTTTATTGAACTTGCTGGCATGGTAGAAAAAAATGAGCTAAGCAGTACGGCGGCAAAAGAGGTGTTTGTTGAGTTGCTTTCTAGCGACAAAACTGCCCGTGAGATTGCTGAAAGCAAAAACTTGCTTCAGGTAAGTGACGAAGGCGCAATTGCAGCAATTGTCGATGAAGTACTGGCCGATCCTGCGAGCGTTAAAGCGGTTGAAGATATTAAAAAGGGTAATGATAAAGTTATTGGCTTTTTGGTTGGACAGGTAATGAAAAAATCAGCAGGGAAAGCAAACCCAGCTTTGGCACAAAAACTCATTCGCGAAAGGTTATAACATGAAACCATGGAAACGTATTGAACCGACTAAAGTAACAAAAGTCGGTTGGCGTAAAGTAACCACAAAAACATTTGAAATGCCAAATGGAAGCATTGTCGAGTTTGATACGGTGCATCCAGATGGTCAGGAGTTTGCTGGAATCATAGGGCTAACACCAGATAATAAGGTTATTATTGCACGTCAGTTTCGCCCTGGTCCCGAAAAGATCATGGAGGAACTACCCGGTGGCTTTGTTGATAAAGGTGAGACCCCTGAAACGGCCGCACGACGCGAGTTTTTAGAGGAAACAGGATATAAAGCCGGCACCTTGACCTATCTTGGTTCGTTTCATAAAGATACCTATATGAATAGTGTATGGCATGCCTTTTTGGCCCTCGACTGCGTAAAAGTAGACGAGCAAAACTTAGAAGATGAAGAGGATGTTGAGATTGATCTTATTTCGATTGCTGAACTACTTGATAATGCAAAAAAAGACCGTATGACCGACCATGCGGCGGTGCTGCTGGGGTATGACAAATTAAAGCAACTACAGGAGGACGACAATGAAGCAACCAACTAAAGCGATTATTTGTGCAGCCGGCCTAGGTACTCGATTTTTGCCTCAAACTAAGGCAATGCCAAAAGAAATGCTACCAATTATTGACCGGCCAGTTATTCAGCTGATTGTAGAAGAGGCTGTGGCTGCTGGCGTGACGGAAATTATTATCGTGACCGGTAGCACTAAGCGTGCGATTGAAGATCATTTTGATAGAAGCGACGAACTTGAGGCGGAACTCCGCGAAAAGGGTAAAAACGACAAAGCTG
This sequence comes from uncultured Candidatus Saccharibacteria bacterium, assembly GCA_964615445.1. GTDB lineage: Bacteria > Patescibacteriota > Saccharimonadia > Saccharimonadales > Saccharimonadaceae > JALRBM01. The sequence continues at coordinate 15,739 of CAZTOK010000008.1, forward strand.
ACCAAATTAAGGCAATTGCTGAAATGGCTAATTTTGTGTACGTGCGTCAAAAGGGAACACCAAAGGGAAATGCACGTCCGATTTTAAATGCACAGCATCTAATTGACGATGATGAACCATTTTTTGTCTTCTTTGCTGACGATTTTTTCCGAAGTACCGTGCCGCGTGCCGTCCAGCTAAAAGAGGCTTATGAAAAAACCGGCAAATCGGTTATTTCCCTAATTGAAGTTGATAAAAAAGATGCCGATAAATACGGTATGGCAGCAGTCGAAGGGCAAGTTGGTGATAAGACATTTAAACTTACTCAACTTGTTGAAAAACCTGGCGAAGCAGCCACTCCAAGCACTTATGCTTCTGTGGGAGGCTATCTGCTTACGCCTGATATTTTGCCAATTATTGCCAAAGAAATCCCCGGGAAGGGTGGTGAAATTACGCTGGCCGACAGTATTAACGAGCTTGCTCAAACCGATGAGGTGTATGGCCAATTTATAGAGGGAATTTGGCACGATACTGGTGATCAATTGAAGTATATTAAAGCGGTTGTCGATCTTGCACTTGAAAGTGAAGAATACGGCACCTTGTTTGCAGAATACCTGAGAAATAGATTACAATAAAAGAACAAACATAATCTAAAAAAAAGGGGGTCCTATGAGTTGGATTGGCTGGATTATACTCGGTGCATTAGCCGGATTGGTGGCAAAAGCCATTACGAAAGAAAGCGGAGGTTTATTTAAAAATATCATCCTCGGTATCTTAGGAGGACTTATTGGCGGCTGGCTAGTTCAGCTGATTGGTGGCCAAGGGGTAAATGGCTTTAATCTTTACAGCTTTATTGTGGCCGTTATCGGTGCGGTCATCCTCATTTGGATAGGTCGACTATTTACAGGCGGGAATAAATAATATGGACGAATGGGCGCATGTGTTGGTGATCATCCTCGCGATTTTTCTCGCTTTCTTTCTACTGCTTGCTATTGTCCTCGTTGCCATGCTTATTAAGGTAACGAGGCAGATTAAAAGCGTAACTACCTCCGCAGAACGTACAGTGCGAAGTGTGGAGCGTGTTGCAAATACGGTAAGTCGCATCACATCGCCCATTCTTTTAGTGCAAACTATTGTTAATCGCTTTAAGAAAAAGAAATAAGAGGAGGCTCTGTATGTCAAAAGGAAAAATTGCGCTTGGAGCTATTATTGGAGCAGCGGCCGGCGTTATTGCTGGTATACTTACGGCGCCAAAATCAGGTAAAGAAACGCGTGCTGATTTAAAAAAGAAAGCCGATGAGCTAAAAGCTAGTGCGGTCGAAAAAAAGGAAGAAGCAAAAGGACGTGCCAAGGAAATGGCGGAAGAGTTGCACGATAAAGTTGATGACTACAAAGCACGTGGTTCGCGGGCCAAAGAAGAACTAACGAAAGAGTAGAAACAGTGGCTAAAAAAGGACTACTGAAAAAAGTGAGCGACAAAATTAAAAAAGATAATGAGAACGGTGCGAGACAGGCGGTACTTGAGGATTTATTCTATGATTTTAACCGCAGTCGTGGTCAAATTTATAAAATGAATTTTGTGCGCGGCATCTTTTTTGGGTTTGGTAGTGTGCTAGGCGGCACGGTTGTCGTAGCACTACTTATTTGGGCACTTAGCTTATTTGTGCATGTACCAGGCGTTGGCAATGCAATTCAGGATATCGAACACTCACTCCAAAGTAATAAAACAAAATAATACTATCGTTGTAAACATAACCGTAGAGAAATTTGCCTGAGAATTGCTATACTATACATAGTATGGGGGTTCAAACAAAAGAGGCAGCTGCTGCCGATATTCAACTAAAGGTGTCTGATTATGTACATTTGCATAATCACACGCACCACAGTCTACTTGATGGTCTCACTAAAGTAGGCGAGTTGGTTGAACGTGTCAAAGAAATGGGCATGGAGGCGGTGGCAATTACCGATCATGGCACGATGTCTGGTGCAGTTGAGTTTTACAAAGCAGCTAAGGATGCAGGTGTAAAACCAATTATCGGTATGGAAGCGTATGTAGCGGCTCGCTCACGGTTTGATCGCGATCCAGCAAAAGATAAAGCTCGCTATCATCTTATTTTGCTTGCCATGAACGAAACGGGCTATCGCAACCTTATGGAATTATCGTCTAAGGCAGAGCTTGAGGGGAAATATTACAAGCCACGAATCGATCATGAACTCCTTGAACTTCATAATGAAGGACTGATCGCTCTTTCGGCCTGCGCCAGTGGTGAAATTGGTGAAAATTTGCGGGTCGATAATTATGAAGAAGCCAAAAAAATCGCTACTTGGTATAAATCTATTTTTGGTGACCGCTACTACCTTGAGCTTCAGGATCATGGCCATCCGGATTGTCCGGCAAAGTGGGATGTGCAAGTTGGTATTAATAAGCATCTTGAAAGGCTTTCAAAGGATCTCGATATCGAGTGTGTCGTTACAAGTGACGGCCATTATTTGAAGCATGACGATTCCGATGCGCACGAAATTCTTCTCTGCGTAGGGACTGGTTCGTTTCTTTCCGACGAAAAGCGCATGAGTCTCAAAGATTTTGAGCTGCATGTGACTGATCCGGCCGATATTATTAAGCGTTGGAACGCTACTAACCCCCGAGCAGTAGCAAACACACGCAAAATTGCCGATAGGTGTAATGTAGAGCTTGAGCTTGGTCGGATTTTAATCCCAACGTTTCCCGTGCCAGAAGGTGAGACGGAAAAAACCTATCTAGATAAGCTCATTTATCGTGGCATGGCAGTACGCTATGGTGGCAAGCCTAAAGCTGAAGCGGAGACAATGAATATTGAAGACATTCGCCCAATTCTCCCTGAGTCTTCTGTCGAGCGTCTTGATATAGAGCTGAACGTGCTTGATAAGATGGGCTATAACGGCTACTTTTTGATCGTGCAAGATTTTATTAACTGGGGCAAGGAGCGTGGGATCATTTTCGGTCCTGGACGTGGCTCGGCTGCGGGGTCAATTATTGCATATGCACTCAATATTACTGATCTTGACCCGCTTAAATATGGGTTGCTGTTTGAACGTTTCTTAAATCCAGATCGTATTAGTATGCCAGATATTGATGTGGATATTCAGGATACGCGCCGTGATGAGGTGATTCAATATTGTGCCGACAAATATGGTGCCGACCACGTGTCAAATATTGTGACATTTGGTAAGATGGCTGCCCGTGCAGCTGTACGCGACGTGGCGCGTGTACTGCAAGTGCCTTATGCGGAAGCCGATCGCCTCTCTAAAATGATTCCACCACCCGCTCAAGGTCGTCATATCCCCCTAAAGGTAAGTGTAAAGGAAGACGTTGACCTTAAAAAAGAATACGAAACTAATCCAACCGCAAAGCAGGTGTTTGACTATGCTATTCGCCTTGAAGGTACGATTCGCTCACACGGTGTGCATGCCTGTGGCGTAGTTATCGCGCCAGATAGTTTGGTGAAATATCTTCCGCTTGAAATGGCGCAAAAAGGTGTAGTGTCTACTCAATTCCCAATGGGTGAAGTAGAAGAGCTGGGCCTTCTTAAAATGGACTTTTTGGGTCTTTCTAACCTCACGATTATTAACAATGCGCTTCGTATTATTAAAAAGGTTTATAAAGACGAGGTTGATCTTACTCATTTGCCGCTGGACGACGTGGCGACTTACGAGCTCTTTCAACGTGGTGATACTACCGGTGTATTCCAGCTTGAGTCTGCTGGTATGAAACGTTATCTTCGCGACCTTAAGCCCACGGCCTTTGAAGATATTATCGCTATGGTGGCATTGTATCGTCCAGGTCCGATGCAGTTTATTGATAGCTTTATTAAGCGTAAGCACGGTCAAGAGCCTATCACTTACCTTGATAAAGGCATGGAAAACTCGCTACAAAATACCTATGGTATTTTGGTATATCAAGAACAATTCATGCAGATTTCAAAGGAATGGTGCGGGTTTACTGGTGGACAAGCAGACACATTGCGAAAAGCAGTGGGCAAAAAGAAAATCGATCTAATGCGCAAAATGAAGGTTGAATTTGTTGATGGCGCGGTGAAGCACGGTGGTGCTAAAAAAGAGGTTGCCGAAAAGTTTTGGGAGCAGCTTGAGGAGTTTGCGAACTATTGTTTCAATAAGTCGCACGCCGCATGTTATGGTCTGATTGCTTACTGGACGGCGTACCTAAAGGCACATTATCCAGATGCCTTTATGGCGGCCCTTATGACCAGTGACCAAGACGATATTGAGCGTTTGGCGATTGAAATTACGGAGTGCAAGCATATGGGTATTAAGGTACTTCCGCCAGATGTGAATTTATCGTACGAAGAGTTCGCAGTAGTGCCGGGTAAGAATGAAATTCGTTTTGGTATGGTCGCGGTAAAGGGCGTAGGCTCGGGTGCTGTACAAGAGGTGCTACGTGCTCGGGAAGAAGGCGAATTCGTTACCATTGAAGATTTTGCTAAGCGTGTGAGTACAACGAAATTCAACAAAAAAGCGTGGGAATCCCTTATTAAATCAGGTGGGTTCGATAGCTTTGGCGATAGGTCTGATTTGCTGTTTAACCTCGAAACGGTGCAGGCCTTTGCGAGCAAAACTCAGAAAGAAGCGTTGAGTGGTCAAACCGATTTATTTGGTGGCCTGAGTGATATGCAAAGTGTTCAGCCAACTATGACGCTGCAAACAGCGCCGGTAAAATACACCGACAAAGAAAAGCTTACTTGGGAGCGCGAACTGCTTGGCCTTTATATTAGTGCTCACCCGCTCGATAATTATGATACGTACTTTGAGGAGCAAACTATTCCGCTTGCGCGAATGAAACCAGAAATCGATGGTAAAAAAGCGACGATTGGTGGACTGGTAAGTACGGTGAGAACGATCATTACAAAATCTGGTACAAAGATGGCTTTTGTTGGTCTAGAAGATAAGACGGGTGAAGGTGAAGTGATCATTTTTCCAAATTTGTATGAGCAAGTTGGTGCTAAATTAGTGCAAGACGCCGTGATTCGCGCGAGTGGGAAAGTAAGCGCACGCGATCGTGACGGTAATTTGGGTGACGAAGCAAAAATGATAGCGGATGAAGTCGTGGTAGTGACTGACGAAGAGCTTCGCGGATATGAATCGACTGGTCGTAAGATGGAAACGCCAAAAATGAGCACAAAAGTAAAGGCGCTGCGCGTGGCTGAATATAAGGCCAAGAAAAACGGTAGCGAAAAAACCGTGAGTGCGCCGGCTAGTACGATGCCAGCAGATGCGCCCGTCGAACGACCGAAACCCATTTATGATATTCCGCCAGTTAAAAAACTTTTTGTTCATATAAAAGACCCAGATAATCACGACGCATTAATGCAACTAAAGCGTATTTGTGGTGAATTTACAGGCAACACAGATATTGTATTGGTGCTTGGAAACGAAAAAAAGTCTGCTATTAAACTACCGTTCCGCATTGACGCGAGTGACGAGTTAATCGGCGCGCTTGTAAAACAGCATGGTGAAGATTGTGTTGTTCTCAAGTAATAGTGTTTGGCCGCTTGAAAAAGCGGCCAACCACGTCTAGTGCTCCGTCTGTTCCCAGTCGGCTGGTCTTACCAGTATGGTCTCTGGCGGACGATTGGATCCGAAAATACTCAATAAGACAGTAGTCAGCCAGTAATATGCCTGCGATGTGGCTTCGTCACTGGTTGTGGCAACAAGTGGCTGTGGCGGGATTTCTATAGGATATCGTACCTCTTTATCTGATACATGTTGGAGAAATAACTCAGCAGACCATGTTTGACAGGGGTTGTCATCACTAATGATGAGAGTGCCAGTATAGTAAATGTGTCCGTCGTCCTTGAGCCCTACTTCAAAGTGCAGAGAGAATTCGGACATGACTCCTCCTTGAGGGTAAGAAACTAGACTGATTAAGTGTAGTGAAGCAGTCCGTAAAGCGCAATACCAGCTGCAACACTGACATTAAATGACTCTTTTTTGCCTTGCATTGGAATTTCAATGAGATCGTCGCATTTCTGACGCAACGTAGATTCGATGCCGGCTACTTCTTCTCCAAGAAGGAGGGCTACCTTTTTGGGTATCGTATAATTAGGCAGAAGTATAGCTCGGTCATCTTGCTCAAGACCTACGATAGTATAGCCAGCTTGTTTGAGCGCGGAAAGTTGCGGAATCTCTTGGTATTCAAATGGCACCATACTTTCAGCTCCAAGCGCTGTTTTGTGAATTTGATGCGTCAATTTTTCGGCAATGTGTGGCAAGCGAGTGTCCTGGGGTAATGTTGGATAGGGTGTGTATCCGCTTAGGATAATTTTTTGTATACCAAATCCTTCGGCGGTACGAAAAATTGCCCCAACATTATGGGTAGAACGAATATTGTGCGCAATGACAATAATTTTAAGCATAGGGCTAGTATACCACTATAAAACGCTCATGTTTTCTGTTACCATAAAAGCAATGGATGAAGATAAAGTACAAGCGCGTCGGCGTGAACAAGATGAAAAGTCGACACAGCAGCGTGCGGCCATTTTAGGGCTGCAATATTTAGATACGCGCGGTATTGAGAAGACCCTTCCATTGACTCAAGGCATTTTAACAAATGATGAAATGTATAAGGGTCATATTATTCCGTTGGTAACGAATGCAAATGGCGAACCCTATCGTTTTGGCGTTACAAGTCAAACGCCGCAATCGCTTATTGGTAACCTTCGCCGTGCTTATGAGGCACATGGTGATCGAGCTGATTTCCTGCTTATTAGCGAGAGTGCTTTTAGGGCGTTTATGAACCGGTACGATCCTCCAAAAGAGGTTGTATATAACGACATTGAAATTGCTAAAGAGGGTGACAGTGACACGATTACACAGGTGAGTAAAACGCTGAATTCCGTAAGTAGTGACCGTGTGTTTGACTTTTTAATTGACCAGGCTGATAAGCTGGGTGCGAGCGATATTCATATTGAGAATGAGCGTACATATATTCGTATTCGTATGCGTATTGATGGTGCACTCCATGCCGTAGCAGACCTTGAGAAAGATCGTTACCGTATTATTATGGGCGAACTCGCTTCGAGAGCTAATATTTCAACCGCCGCCACTGAACCGCAGTCGGGTCACATGCAAAAAGAAATTACACGAGATGGTGCCACCCACCTTTTGAACTTGCGTGTCGAAACCGTACCAACTATGTATGGGCAAGATGCGGTAATGCGTCTGTTTAATTTTGACGAGTCGTTGCTCAATCTTGATCTGCTAGGTATTCCTGATAAGCAGCGAAAAGAAATCGACGAAGTGATTAGTCACCCACGTGGAATGGTATTGATGGTAGGTCCAACTGGTTCTGGTAAGTCAACAACACTTTATAGTATTTTGAATGCGCTGAATACGCCCGATCGCAAGCTAGTAACACTTGAAGATCCAATCGAGTACGGCCTCAGTGGTATTTCGCAAATTCCTATTAACACAACCGGTGGGCAAAGTTTTGCCGAGGGGCTTCGCTCGGTATTGCGTCTTGACCCGGATGTAGTTATGGTAGGTGAGATTCGCGACCAAGACACCGCTCGTACTGCTATTCAAGCATCTATTACGGGTCACTTGGTACTCTCAAGTTTTCATGCTAACTCAACCAGTGCGGCATTTAGTCGTATGATTGACCTTATTGGAGTGAATCCTATTTTTAGCTCTGCTATTCGTATGCTTATCGCGCAGCGGCTTGTTCGTCGGCTGCACGACGCTACTAAGGAAGAGTATGAGCCCGACGAAGCAACGAAAAAATATGTTCGCAATATACTCGAGAATTTGCCTGATGACATTGAAAAGCCAAATCTGGATACGTTTAAACTATGGCGGCCTGTTCCGAGTGATGATGTTCCGTTTGGATATAAAGGCCGCATTGTCATAATGGAGCAGATGCTCGTAAACGAATCAGTGCAAAAGTTCATTCGTGGCGATATTACTGATGTTCATGCTGAAGTGATTGAAAAACAAGCAAAGGCAGATGGCATGGTGACACTTATTCAAGCGGGTGTACTTGCGGCGTTGCGCGGGGAGACCACGCTAGAAGAAGTGAACCGTGTGATTTAATGTGGTATCGTAGTAGTCATGGACACGATTGTCTTTATTGGCGGCATTGGCAGTAACCGACCTCAGGTTGAAACGGTTGGTCAAGAACTTTCCGAGTATTATGGTCAGCCGGTGCAGGTTTTTTCATTTCGTGACGCATGGCAAAACAAAGAAAAAATCAAAGAGTTAACACGTGATGCGCATGTGATTACGCATTCTGCAGGTATGCTTGCCCTTCAGGGTATGAAGCCGCGTGAGGTAGTGGCGATTGCACCGCCGATTCCGACATCGCCTTCGCGGTTATTATGGCGCTCTTTTCCGAAAACAATTCAACTTATGCGACGCTCGAGAACTAATGATGATAGGAGGCAGAGAGTTCGTGCATACCATAAACACGCAACATGGGAGCATAGCCGCTATCCAGAGTATAATCTAGGATATTTGACAAAGGTTGGGGTGTTTGATGCATTTAAAGTAAGCCGTGACCTCGCAAAACAGGGTGCTGCCGTTACCTTGGCATTCATGAAGGATGATCTACTATTTTTTGATATAGCTCGTTTTTACTTTGTTAACGAAATGAGTGAACATGGTATTGCAGTGCGCCTTGATATTCCTGGTGAGCATGATGAATTTCTATTCTATCCGGTTCAGTTATTAAAAACATTGACGAGCCAGACAGATAGTAGCCTGAATACATAATTACCCTTTAAAAAAATGATTACTCATGCTATAATCAATAGCTGATTGTATTATAAATAGGTAAAGCGAGAAAATATGAGTTTTGCATTAATTAAAAAAGTGAATGATGAGCAGAAAAAAGCCTCTGTTGTTGATGTTCGCAGTGGTGACACCGTTCGTGTTCACCAAAAAATTAAAGAAGGTTCAAAAGAGCGTGTTCAAATTTTTGAAGGCGTGGTTATTCGTACCGATAACAAACAGTCACACACGAGCCGAATTACCGTTCGTAAGGTGGCAAGTGGTGTGGGTGTTGAAAAGAGCTTTTTGCTTCATAGCCCGCTAGTCGAAAAAGTAGAGATTGTTCGCCGTTCTAAAGTGCGCCGTAATTATCTTTCATTCCTTCGTAACCGTAGCGGTAAAAGTGCTCGCCTTGTGGCTAAAAACTTCGATCGTGAAGCGGTCAACGCTGTTGCAGAAGCGGCTGCGCCAGTAGAAAAAACCGAAGAAGAATAAACCTTTTAAGATATATCAAAGTAGCCCTCCAAATGAGGGCTACTTTGATAATAAACTCTGTATATATTGCCGTGACGTGGTAAAACTTCACGTCACGGCAATAGCTCACCGAACCGAATATTCGTAGAACATTCCCTCACGCCAAACAAAGACTTGCGGCATGCCCGTTTCAATGTTTTCGACAACCAGATCTTCATGGGTGCGATCCATCGTGACGCGCATGCCAGGCAACCGGACAATGTCGACGATCTTTGTTGTATTGGTGAAAAACAACAAGCACCTCCCTTTAGCGGTGGTCTTTTTTATTTAATCATCTGTAGTAGGCCTCGTCAAATAGATGCTATCATAGATATAATGATTGTTGGGATTGATGAGGTTGGACGCGGAGCATGGGCAGGACCGCTCGTTGTAGGCGCGGTACTCCTTGGTGGCGCTTCAATTGAAGGGCTGACCGACAGCAAGCTGCTCAATAAAATGCAGCGTGAAGCGCTAGATCTTGAAATTCGACAAAAGGCTCAGACTATCGGTCTTGGGTGGGTAAGTGCCAGGCATTTGGATACTATTGGCATGAGCGCAGCGTTAAAGCTTGCGGCTAGGCGTGCACTGAGCCATATTCGAGCGGAGTATAGCGAGATTATTATTGACGGTACCATTCGACTAATCGAAGATCCTAAAGCAACTCTCCTAAAAAAGGCAGATTTGTTGGTGCCAAGTGTGTCTGCAGCGTCTATTGTGGCAAAGGTGGCGCGCGATAACTATATGCGACATATTGACGGTATTTTTAAGGACTATAAGTTTACCTCACACGTCGGCTATGGTACGGCAGCGCATCGTAAGGCTATTAAGGAGCGGGGGGTTACACCACTTCATCGGCTTTCGTTTGCGCCACTTATAGAATATATCAACAACGAACCATGGTTTGCATCTGAACCGGTACCTTTACAAAAGAGAGGTAGAGTAATGAAACAAATTGGTGACGAAGCTGGGGAAGCTGTTGCGGCAGCGTTAAAAAAGCAAGGACATATCGTGCTGGAGTACAACTGGCGAACTAAGTTTTGCGAAATTGATTTAATATCAAGAAAAGGCGGAACAATCTATTTTACAGAGGTTAAATATCGTAAAGGAGCTGCTCGGGGCGAGGGTTTAGCGGCAATTACCGCTAAAAAGCAATGGCAAATGATGCTTGCGGCTGAAATATATGCAACGAATTATGCTTTAAAAGATATCAACTTGCGACTTGCTGTCGCTGCCGTAAGCGGTCATCCGCCTACTGTTACTTCTTTTTTAGAGCTTAGCTAACGCATCTTCAACGGCCTTCTGGTCACGTCCAATTAGCGCTATCCGACCTTCGATTTCGCCTATCCCCACGCTAATAACACGAGTAAGTGCAGGTTCGTGCGCCATAGGTTCAAAAAAAGTTTTATATTCTTCAAGCTGTATTTTCGTACTTAAGAAGGTTGCGGCGTAACGAGGAATGGCGTCATAGCTTTTATCGCTGCCGAACTTCTTTTTAATCCATGACCAATGGGTACGTATCCATTGCCAGGTGATAACTCGACTTTTAGGATTTGCAAGAAGCCACACGAGCCAGCGAATAGCATCTTGTGCACGAACAGGCGAATCGTCTGCCTCTAAAAGCGTAAGTAGTTGGCTAATGACCGCCGGGTCTTTACTCGCTGTAAGACCGCTGGCAATATCCTGTTGGATGTCGGACGATGTAGTTTTCCTATATGCATTAATAAGTGTGTGAATGGTGCTACCATCACTGCTATATTTAACAGTCGCGCCAAGTATTAGTCCGCGTAGCTCGGGATCGAGTTGCTCAATTGGTGTTGACTGATATAATCGCGTAGCTGCCTCGATTACTTCTGGCGTTTCGCTATAAAGCATCATAGCAATGATAGTGCTGCGGAGTTTTGTATCACTTTCGGTTTCAGTAGTTTGTGGTTGCCATCCAAGCCGATAGTACTGTTCTTTTGCGATAGTCGCGTGTAGCGAACGAAGCTTTGCTTCCGCTTGAGGGTGTTGTTCGACAAATTTGCGAAGCTCGCCCGCAGCCATGCGTATAATATCCCACACTGATTCTACGGTTTCGTGTTGAAATGCTTGAAGGAGTGGGATGAGTGTAGCGCTCGAGATGACGCCGCCACGCGCCAGAAGCGTTTGTTCATTGAGAAGCTGAATGCGATCGAGCGGTTCAAGCCGACCCTCTTGCAGTGCCTTGGTAAGTTGTGTAAACAACGTTTGGTCATATGCGGTGATAAAGTGAGCTGTCGCGCCAACGTTTAAATGAACAGCGTTATCTGAAGTAAGGGGGAGTGTAAGTGTGCTTATGTCGAACAATTCTGGCGTATTTTTTACTGACGAGTTAAGGGGAATTGGCCATAATTTAGATGACGACACGTGGGGTCCAACGAAGAATTGTTCTTGGGTTAAGGTAAGTTTAGAACCACTTAGCGAAGCGTGAACAACCGGAAATCCACTCTGCGAAATCCAGGCTGTCATAAATGATTCAATAGATTTGCCACTTGCCTTAGAGAGTGCATCCCAAAGATCGTTTGCTTCAGTATTATCGAAGGCATGTTTGGCAAAATAGGCTTTGAGCCCATTTTGAAACGCCTCATGACCAATGTAATGTTGAAGCATACGCAGTAACTTGGCGCCTTTTGCATACACGATAGCAGGGTCAAATAACGTACTAATTTCGTCTGGGTGATGTACATCAACTTGAACCGGTTGAATGCCCTCGAGGCTATCACGTCTGAGAGCAAGGATACTTTCCGATGTAGCGAATTCAAGCCAGATATTCCATTCGGGGTGTAGCGTATCTACTGCAATATATTCCATGAGGGTAGCAAAACTTTCATTGAGCCAAAGATCATTCCACCACCGCATAGTAACAAGATTGCCAAACCACTGATGGCTTAGTTCGTGTGACACAACAGTGGCAATATATTGCTTGCCACTAATGCCAGTAGTGGCGGGGTCGGCTAAGAGTGCGACCTCACGGTAGGTAATGAGCCCCCAGTTTTCCATGGCGCCAGAGCTAAAGTCGGGAAGCGCGATGTGGTCTGATTTTGGGAGTGGATAAGGCGTGTCGAAGTAATCATTAAAAAAATCGATTGTTTTTACTGCATGATCTAACGCAAAATCGAGGCTTTCTGGCGGCTGAGCCGGTGTCGCCCAAACGTTTACTTCAACACCGCTTTTTGTATGAGCAGTTTTTTTATGGAGGTCGCCGGTTACCCAAGCAAGAAGATATGTGCTCATACGCGGTGTTGCATCAAACCTCGTAACAAGACGCTTATTTTCTATTTTTTGCTCAGCAATAGGCATATTACCAAGCACGGTAATATTTTCTTCCGTCAGTAATGTAAGGTCGAAGGTTGCTTTGGCTTCTGGTTCATCTATGCAAGGAAAGACCTCGCGAGCGTGGTGACTTTCGAACTGTGTAGCAAGAAGCTCTTTTTGTTTGCCGTCGTGTGTATAATAACAGGGGTAAAGGCCATGCATAGCATCGGTAATAGTACCGCTAAACGCTACGACGACAACATGTTCGCCGGGTGCTATATCGTTATGTTTAAGTATTATCTCGTCATTTTCACCAAGCTGCCACGAGGCCGCTTTGCCATCAACAGTGACCGATTCTATAGTAAGTTCTTTCCCGTGAAGTACGAGACTATTTTTTGTGGCCACGCCTTGAATAGTAACAATGCCGCTGAATATGCGCTTTTTTCGTTGGAGATCGAGAGTAAGTTGGTAATGATGAGGTATGAACTGCGTTATAAGTCGAGATACGGTTTGCATGTATCTATTGTAACAAACGCTATACTGAGTGTATGTATTCGTATACAATTCGTCGTTTAATTATGATTTTTGCGGTCGTGATAGTGATTGGTATTGGGGTCTTTTTTCATCCAAATTTTCAACAGTCCATTACCAGCTCGGCGCCCTCTCCTGAAGCTCTAACCGGAAGCGCAGCCGAAACCCTGAATCAACTTGCAGTCAAAGGAAGATCGCCTAAAACTGGCTACGCGAGAACACAATTTGGCAATGGATGGGCAACGCAAAATGGGTGTGATACGCGCAATATCATTCTTCATCGTGATCTTACTAATGTTGCTGTGAACGATAAATGCGAGGTTACACGCGGCACGCTAAGCGACCCGTATACCGGAAAAACGATTCAATTTGAACGTGGCGGGGAAAGTAGCAGTGCTGTGCAGATCGATCATGTAGTGGCGCTCAGTGATGCGTGGCAAACCGGCGCTCAGCAACTTTCTAGCGAAATGCGTGCAGGACTTGCAAATGATCCGCTGGAACTGTTAGCGGTGGACGGTCCGGCTAATCAGCAAAAGTCAGACGGTGACGCCGCAACGTGGCTCCCGCCAAACAAAGCATTTCGCTGCCAGTATGTAGCGCGTCAGGTGGCAGTAAAGAAAAAATATAGCCTTTGGGTGACGCCCGCCGAAAAGGATGCGATAACTTCGGTTTTAACTACTTGCCCGGGCCAAACGTTGCCGTGACCAGAGTTGCTCCTCATCTGTGTATCGAGTGATTTTTTATCGATGAAAAAGTAAGACACTGGAGAGATGCCATTCATCTCTCCAGTGTCTTTTGTATCTATTACGACAAACTATTCGTGTGTTCAAAGGTTAGGAATGTAATGGTTGACGATGCATCTTGGGAGATGAGTTGACAGTTGCTCTCTGTGCTTTCCTTGATAATGTAACCGGCATGGAGGACGGAAATCTGATTATGAGGAAAAGCATAAGGCACCCAACCCGTTTCTTGCCATACGTAGGCCCATGTAAAGTTAACGATCAGTTGATAGGGAGATACGGTTGCATTGGCAACCCCACAATGAAAATGACCATAACGATTTTTGATGATCACCTGGCCACCACGAAAAGGTGTGAGCAGCTCTGAAGTCAGCAGCATGCGAACACGTCCCCTCGATAGTTTGGATAGTTACCGTGCTATTGTACGCTAAAAGTCGAGCGAGGATCAATTGTTGTATATGCAAATTCTTGTATAGAATTTTGCAGAGGGCAACCATGTAAGATTTTAAGGAGAAGTTGACCTAATATATAAAATATTGTATTATTATATTATTCGATTGAACGCGCTACGCTGGAGGCAAAAGTGGCACGCGACAGGCAGAAGAGCAACAAGGCGAGCCTTTGATACCGGTTGGGCTTGGGCTTTGGGACCGGTCGTGGCGGTGTCTTCGTCAAGTGTATCGCAGCGGCGCTTATGGGTCTCTTGATCCTTCTTGACGGGATCATTGTCGACCCTCTTGCGTTCACGTGGCTGGACGAGAAGCTGCTGAACCACAAGGGCGCCAAGGACAATAGCCAATCTTCATCGGATAGCGCTGCTTCGTGAGTAGTGTGCCGCGGTAAAACGCGGAAGCCCTCGTCTATGGACGGGGGTTTTCCTTTACTAAGCCTCATAATAAGAAATGAGCAAATTTCGCCAGATCTTAAGATTTAAGCGTGTATACTGAAGCTATGAAGATAGCTGTTGTTGCAGCAAACGGAAGGTCGGGAGCGGCTTTTGTTGCGGCAGCTCTTGAAGCCGGACATTATGTTCGGGCGGGTGTTCATGGTGGACATGAGTTTTCGGCTAATGAATCGCTTGAAGTAATGACTTGTGACGCAACCGACCTCGAAAGTGTTACAAAGCTTATAAAAGGCTGCGATGCGGTGGTGAGTTTAATTGGCCATACCAAAACGTCATCCGCTTATGTGCAAAGTACGGCAACCACGATAATTTTAAGCGCCATGGATATTGAAAAAGTGCCTAAGGTAGTAAGTCTTACCGGCACGGGTGCACGCATGCCAGGGGATACGCCAAATTTGATTGATCTTTTGCTTAATATGGCCGTACGGTTCATTGATAAACGACGAGTAGTTGACGGGATTACTCATCTTGAAATTTTTCGAAAAAGCTCAGTTGATTGGACGGTTGTAAGAGTATTAAAGCTTACAAATGGTGTTACACACCCCTTTCATCTTACCGCGAATGGTCCGGCCGAACTGTGGTCGTCACGAAAGGAAGTTTCAGAAGCTATCCTCTATATTCTGGAATCTGGTGAATATGCCCGGCAGGCGCCGATACTTTCGAGTAGCTGAACCATAAGCAAGTTTGGTATAATGAAATATGTGATGCGCATCACAAGCAAATAAAATGAGAACACTAAGATGGGAGAAATACCATGTCAGGAATCACATTGACAGTTGCAGTAACAGCGCTAATCACCTGGATGATAACGGGTGGAATTACAATAACAAAGTAGATATACAAAAGGGACAGTCTCGAGAGAGACTGTCCCTTTCAGTTAAAATAAGGATTAAATATATGTCAAAGTATGGACTAAAGGCCCAATCAAAAGTTGAGCGTGCAGTAAAAGAAATGAAAAAAGGTACATTGAAGAGTGGTAAAAGTGGCAAAAAGGTGACGAGTCGCAAACATGCAGTTGCGATTGGTCTTAGTGAAGCGCGTAAAGAGGGAGCAAAAGTACCAAAAAAGAAATAAAGGAGTGCACATGGCAGAATTAAAGGGAAAACGTATTGCTATTATTTCATCTGACTTTTTTGAGAAGTCAGAACTTATGGAGCCACTTGAGAAACTTCGCGAGCACGGAGCTACGGTAGAAGTTATTGGCTCACACGCAGGGTCGCTTAGAGCGATGGAGCATGATGTTCAGCAAGCAGATGAAGTTGCAGTTGATAAAACGATAGCTGAAGCAGCGCCAGGGGATTACGATGCAGTAGTACTTCCTGGAGGCGTGGTAAATGCCGATCATTTGCGTGTCAATGGAGATGCTCAGGCATTCGTTCAAAAAATGGCTTCAAACCATAAGCTCATCGCCGCAGTATGTCATGCACCATGGCTACTAATTTCAAGTGGTCTAGTTAAAGGAAAAACCATGACAAGCTACCACACTCTTGCTGATGACATGAGAAATGCAGGTGCGCATTGGATTGATGAAGAGGTGGTCGTAGATGACAACTTTATTACGAGCCGTAAGCCAGATGATCTTCCTGCTTTTATAGAGGCGATTTCGGACGCTCTTTGAGAAGGAGTATAATGAAATAAAAGGAGGATGCTATGGATATTCGACAATTGCAACAAGAGATTCAACGCCTGCAAACCGAAGCTGACTCGAAACGGCGCCATGCAGAACGTCGCATGACTGATGCTAATGGCCACATGCAAAATGGTGACAGCGATCGTGCTAAGGTAGAACAAGATACTGCTACGCAGCTGACGAATGAGGCGAACGATCATATATCTACGGCTAACGAGCTCATGGCAGAGCTTGCCGAAAAACGGCAGCGCGTACTTGAGCTTGAAAATCAGAAAAGCGCCAAAGAGGCGGAACTAAAAGCTGAACTTGAGCGTCTAGAACAAGAAAAACGTAGTCTTGAAGGCCGGCCGCTATCATTCTTTTAGGTCCTTGTAGCTTATGACAATTCATTCTCTTGCTATTTTGTCTGCTGAACAAGCGGCACGACGACTACTTGGCTGTGAAATCGAGTGTACTCTTGATGGACATATGGTGCGCGTTCGTATTATTGAGACCGAGGCGTATGACGAGACGGATGCTGCTAGCCATAGCTATAAGGGTAAAACGCAGCGTACAGACGTCATGTTTGGCCCTGCCGGACATCTTTACGTGTATTTTACATACGGCATGCATTATTGTTGCAATGTGGTCGTTGGCGAGAAAGGCTATGGCGCTGCTGTATTGATTCGTGCCGTCGAACCTATCGAAGGAGAGTCTGTATTAGCGCATAGACGTGGCGGTAAGACGGGGATAGAACTCACAAATGGCCCTGCCAAGACATGCCAAGCGCTCGGGATTACAAAGCAGTTGAATGGTCACAATTTACAGGAGGCGCCACTTATTCTTCGCATGAGGCCGCCATTAAGGGAGGAGATTGTACAAACTACTCGCGTAGGAATTAGCCAAGCGAAAGATATACCGTGGCGGTTTTATATTAAAAACAACCCGTATGTGTCGGTGAAATAATTTACTTGCAAAAATGATGTCGGTTTTGTATACTATCTATAGTACATTCCGGCCGGCAGGTCGGATTTTTTAGTCAAGAAAGGACATTATGGACGACATTAACATTAAACAACTGACTCTTGCAGTTCGAACACTAGCCGAGGAAAAAAATCTGCCAGAAGAAACAATTCTCTCTGTTATTGAACAGGCTATTGCTGCGGCATGGCGCCGTGACAACGGTGAGCGTGAACAGGATGTTCGTGCAGAGCTTAATATTAATGACGGAACTGCCAATGTATTTGTTTCTCGCGAAGTAGTAGAAGAGGTGGGGAGTCCTGCGGTTGAAATTAGCCTCGAAGATGCCCGCAAGGTAAAGAAAGATGCCGAAATTGGCGATACGATTGAAGAAAAGCACGAAGTGACGAGTTTTGGCCGCGTAGCTGCACAAACCGCTAAACAAGTAGTATTGCAGCGTCTTCGTGAAGCCGAACGTGAAGTAGTACTGGCTGAGTACGAAGATAAAATCGGCACAATCGTAACTGGTACGGTACAACGTGTTGAGCCACGCGTTATTCGCGTTGAGCTAGGCAAAGCAACTGGTATTATCCCGCAAAGCGAGCAAATTCAGGGCGAATTTTACAGCGTTGGCTCGCGTATTAAAGTGTTTATTAAAGATATTGAGCGTGATAACCGTGGGCCGCAGCTCATTTTGAGCCGGGGTAACGAAGCATTTGTTGAGTCGCTTTTCCGCCAGGAAGTACCTGAGATGGAAACTGGTGCAGTAGAAATCAAGGGTATCGCACGTGAAGCTGGCCGTCGAACTAAGCTTGCGGTTGCAAGTAACGTGCCTGGCGTTGACCCTGTAGGGACATTTGTTGGTGGCCACGGCACACGTGTGCAAGCGGTTATGAACGAAATTGGCGATCAAGAAAAGATCGACATTATTACTTTCGATGAAAACGCAGAGCAGTTTATTCGTAACGCATTGAGCCCGGCTGAAGTTTCTAAGGTAGAGATTGATGAAACAAACAAGCGTGCCAAGGTATTTGTAAATGAAGACCAGCAATCAGTGGCGATTGGTCGTGGTGGTCAAAATGTGCGCTTGGCTAGTCGTCTCGCCGGCTACGAGCTTGATATTGAAACGGCCAAGACTGAAAAACCAGCAGAGAAGCCTCGCAAGAATATCGAAGATAGCCTCATGAGCGCTGTTGAAGAGTCAACCGAAGAATAAAAAGAACTCTAAAGATAAAATTAGCACTCTATTGACTGGAGTGCTAATTCTTATATATACTAAGTATAGTGAGCAGCAGAAATAATAGGCTTGCGTTAGTTATAAGAGAGGATTGATAATAATAGTATGGCAGATGATTTCGCCGAATTTGTATCGCATCTGACGGATAACGCACGTACAAGCTTGCAGCATGCAGATGCAATTGCCCGTGGATACGGTAGTGCGTATATTGGCACTGAGCATCTCCTTTTAGGGGTATTAGCCCAAGGATCTTCAGTGGGCGCAAAAATACTGGCCGATGCCGGTGTAACGCTTGACCGGGCTGAGTTGGCCCTTAACTTAACACCTCGTACGTTGGTAGTGAGTACCGGTGCGAAGGGACTTTCTGAAACTGCTAAACTTACCCTTAAAATGAGTTGGGAGGTAGCTCAGGAATTTCATCAGGATCACCTCGGCACTGAGCACATTCTTTATAGCATTTTGTCACAAAAGAACGCTCGCGCAACAGTGCTTCTTCGTGATATGAGTATTGATATTAATGAGATTGTGGGCGAACTTGAGGAATATTTTGATCGTCAAAATAGTGCTTATGAGGAGGCTGAGGAGGGTCGTTCGGTAACGACGAAGAAGCGCGCCGGTCGGCCGGGCATACTTGAAACGTTTGGTACTGACTTAACTGCCAAAGCGCGTCAGGGGGAGCTTGACCCTGTGATTGGTCGCGAAATTCAAGAGGAGCGCATGGTAACGATTCTCAGTCGTCGTACTAAGAATAATCCTGTGCTTATTGGTGAGCCTGGTGTAGGCAAGACAGCTATTGTTGAAGGTCTTGCACAACGTATTGCCCGTGAAGAAGTGCCCGATCACTTGCTTGATAAGCGAGTGATCCAGCTCGACCTTGCCGCTATGATTGCTGGTACTAAATATCGTGGTGAGTTTGAAGAGCGTCTGAAAAAAGTAGTAGACGAACTTCGCCAGCAAAAAAATATTATTGTATTTATAGATGAACTTCATCTGTTGGTGGGCGCGGGTGCGGCAGAAGGCGCGCTTGATGCGGCTAATATGCTAAAGCCAGCTCTTGCACGTGGTGAACTGCATCTCATTGGTGCTACAACGCTCGACGAATATCGCAAACACATTGAGAAAGATACAGCCCTAGAACGCCGCTTTCAGCCGATTATTGTGCCAGAACCAAGCCTGAAAGATACGATCGCAATTATTAAAGGGCTTCGTGGTTACTACGAATCGTATCATGGTGTAACTATGAGCGACGAGGTACTAGAAGATGCGGTGTATATGGCTGATCGCTACGTGAATGAGCGCTTTATGCCCGACAAAGCGATTGACGTGATTGACGAAGCGGCTGCGCTTGTGCGTGTGCGTGCTGGGCGTAAACCAAGCAAGCAGCGAGATTTTACGCGTCAGCTAAAAAATCTCAATGAAAAGATGGAAGAAGCCGTTGCTGGTGAAGATTATGAACGAGCGGCGCTCTATAAAACGCGTATAAGTCAAATCACTGCCAAACTTGATGAAATGCGCCACGATGAAGAGAGAAAGACGCCGGTCGCACTGAAGGATGATGATGTGGCGCATGCCATTGCGACCATGACAGGTATACCAGTAAAACGAGTGCAAAAATCTGAAGCAAAGTTACTTCGAAATCTTGAAAAGCACCTCTCGAAATTTATTATTGGTCAGACCGAAGCGATTGAAAAGGTTGCTCGGGCTATTCGCCGTAGTCGTAGTGGTGTAGCGAGTAGCCACCGTCCCATTGGTTCATTTGTATTTATGGGGCCGACTGGCGTAGGCAAAACTGAGCTTGCGAAAGTAGTAGCGCGCGAAGTATTTGGAAGTGATGATGCGCTTATAAAAATTGACATGAGTGAATTTGGCGAGCGTCACAATACCAGTCGCTTACTGGGAGCGCCAGCTGGCTATGTAGGCTACGAGGATGGAGGCCAGTTAACTGACAAAATTCGTCGGCAACCTTACAGCGTCGTCCTTTTCGATGAAATTGAAAAGGCACATCCAGAGGTGTTTCATCTCTTACTACAGCTACTAGAAGATGGAAAACTGACTGATGCCAAGGGTCGCAGTGTTGATTTTACGAATGCTATCATTATTCTGACAAGTAACCTCGGCGCTGATCGTATGGCGAAAGAATCGAGCCTTGGCTTTCACGCCAATACAAAGTCGGACAAGGCTGAGCTTGATGCTGTTCATGAAGCGAATGCAGCTGAAACCGAAAAAGCCCTTTCGCGCATGATGCGTCCTGAGCTGATTAATCGTTTTGATTCGATTGTGACATTTCGTGCCCTTACTCGCACAGAGGTAAGCAAGATTTTTGATACGATTATTGCCGAACTTCAAGAAAGACTAGTACGAAAAGGTGTCGGGTTGGTTGTGAAGCCTGCTGCAAAGCGCTTGTTAATTGAAAAAGGGTATAACGAGAAGTTTGGCGCGCGGCCACTTCGCCGTGCGATTCAGGATGAACTTGAACACAAACTTGCAGATGGTATACTAGCAGGAGAATATGAAAAAGGGAGTGTGCTAGAAATTGGCGCTCGAAAAGGTAGTATAACCGTCGATGTCAAACACGAAACTGCATAGCTTTGGTCGTCTTGCTGGCTATCTCATTTTCACTATCTTTTGTATTGGTACGGCGACATTCCTTCTTGCAAATAAGCAGTACGTTGTTGACCAACTTAATGTTTGGCAGTACACGCCAAGTAATGCAGTTAGTGCTCTTGCTGACCGAGCAGGTATGGGAGATACCGGAAAATTCTATTTTTATACCAGTCACCCTGCAGTAGACAATGCTCAAGATTTCAATAAAGCGTGTGTACAAAAAGAGAGTACAACAGCAATTTTAGGCTGCTACAACGGTCAGAATATCTATATCTACAATGTAACTGACACTCGACTTGACGGTATTCAAGAGGTTACGGCTGCTCACGAAATGCTTCACGCGGCTTATGCTCGCATGAGCGATAGTGAAAAACAACAGGTGAATGCACTGCTTGAAACCGAATACGTAAAGCTTAAGAATAATAAAGATTTTGCCGATCGTATGGCGTTCTATGATCGTACCGAGCCGGGTGAGCGTGATAATGAACTTCACTCGGTCATTGGTACAGAGGTTGCAAACATTAGTCCCGAGCTCGAAGCGCATTATAAGAAGTATTTTGATGATCGTAGTAAAGTAATAGCTCTTCAAGTCAAATACATGAGCGTTTTTATGAGCTTAGAACAGCAAGGGCAATCACTGTCGGATCAATTAATACAGCTAGGAAATAAAATAGAGAGCGATTCAGCAAGCTATAATGCTCAGGTGACGCAGCTGAATGCCGATATCCAAGCATTCAACGACAAAGCAAACAGTAGTGGTTTTTCGAGTGAGGCAGCATTTCAAGCAGAGCGATCCACGCTTGTTGCTCGTGCACATACTCTTGATACTACGCGAACGGCGATCAACAACGAGATTGATCAATACAATAACATGCGTCAAGAGCTTGAAAGCGTGGCAAGTCAATCTGACGCACTCAATCGAAGTATAAATAGTTCACTTGCGCCTGCACCAAGCTTATAAAATTTAAATAACCCGCTCAATCTCTCAATCGAACAGGTTATCCTGGATTGTCATTGAGCGGTATCAGGTAGAAAAAATATGAACGAGTGCCTGATTCCAATCGTCTACAACGATAAAATCCCTATCGGAAGGCTGGACTGCATCCTTCTGTGGACCAAACAGGTACCGGAAAGGAACGTTCTTCATATATCGGAGCACCTCAGTATGATCGTCGATATAGTGCGTAATGCCTAGCTGTGTCGAAATCGGAGCCTTGCCAGCACGATCACGGCAAAAGTAAAGGTTCGCTTCACTAAAACCGGTTGTGGTGTAAAAGTCATTTCCCTGGAGCCATCGCCGAGTCCTATCTTCCCTCGTTTCGCCACACTTGGAAATGATAAAGACATTTGTGGTGCCATAGTGATTTACAAGCTGCCTTATGCTCGCGTAGGCACCCTCAACGGGTTTTGCTTGCATAAAGTTTTCTCCGCGCAGGTCTGTATCTGTACCATCGTTTGCGATTGCATCAATGATGACGCCACCCACGTCAATCCCAATACGATAGACCATTGTGGTCACCTCTCTTCGTGTGGATGTATCTATGATAGCATCACTTGGCTTGCATGGCGGATAATTTAAAACGTGATTATGCGATAGGTAAGGAAGATCTTAAGTAAGGTATAATAGAAAAAATGGCTAAACCAAAAACACAATTTATTTGCCAAAACTGTGGCGCAACGTATTCAAAATGGTCCGGCAAATGTGATAACTGCGGTGAATGGAATACGCTGGTTGAGCAAATAGTGTCAACCGGAGGTAAATCGGCGGTAGCAAAAAGTATGACAAGTGGCCATATTCTTGCGCCGCAAACTATGCAGTCTATTTCAACCGAAGAGACCCTTATGCGGATGTCAACAGGTTACGAAGACCTTGACGTTGTACTTGGTGGTGGTATTTTGCCGGGTGGCGTGCTTTTGATGGCTGGCCAACCAGGAATTGGTAAAAGTACACTACTGCTTCAAGTGGCAAATGAGGTCGCAATGCGCGAGTCGGTGCTTTATGCTAGCGGTGAAGAATCGGCAAGCCAAGTAAAGTTACGAGCGCAGCGGCTGGGAGCGGATGCGCGTGAGGAACTTCATTTTGTGGCAAGCACAAGCGCAGATGACATTGCCGCAACTATTCGATCTGGAAAATATAAGCTGGCTGTCATCGACTCCATTCAAACACTTAGTCTAGATGAAATTACTTCGGCACCGGGAACGGTAAGTCAAATTACAAATAGTAGCAATGTAATCATTCGTGCAGCCAAAGAAGCCGGTACTGCAGTTGTACTTGTAGGCCATGTGACGAAAGAAGGCAGCATCGCTGGGCCGAAAGTACTCGAACATCTAGTAGATGTAGTGCTGCAGTTTGAGGGTGATCGTTACGGTGGTTTTAAGGTGGTGCGAGCTATGAAAAACCGCTATGGTTCAACGAGTGAGGCTGCAATTTTTGAGATGTATGAACAAGGGCTTCGCCTAGTAGAAAACCCTTCAGCGGCCCTGCTTGCTGAACGCCAAAATTCCGATGGTTCAGTGGTGATGGCAACACTTGAGGGTACGCGGCCACTGCTTGTAGAAATTCAAGCACTTGTCAATCCAACCAGTTTCGGGTATCCTAAACGTACTGCCTCTGGCTTTGACCTTAATCGACTCAATCTTTTGATTGCCGTGTTAGAGCGGCGGACAAAGCTGAATTTATCCGATAAAGATATTTATATCAATGTTGTGGGCGGCTTAAAGCTAAGTGATCCAGCAGCAGACTTGGCTATTTGTATGGCTATTGCCAGTGCAACGGCCGCTAAACGGCTTGACGATGACATTGTCGTGTTTGGGGAAGTTGGGCTTGGTGGCGAGATCCGCAGTGCTATAGGTAGTGATCGCCGTGTTGCAGAGGCAAAAAAGCTTGGTTTTCGCATGGCAATTGCACCAAAGCCGACTCAAACGAATTCATTTATTAAAGGTGTAAGTGACCTTAGACAGGCGCTTATTGATTACTTGCAATAGCAAGAGAAAGAAATCTATATGGAATCAATACAAACAATAATCATTATCGTACTTCTCGCATTGTTAGCTGAAGTAACGTACTTGGTGGTAAAATTGCCACGTCAAACACTATCAAAGAAGCAAGGCCGCCCTATTCTTATTGACACTTCGGTGTTGATCGATGGTCGTATTATTTCGGTGGCGCAATCTGGTTTTGTCACCGACACATTGGTTATTCCTAGAAGTGTTATAGGCGAGTTGCAGTTTTTGGCGGATAATGCCGATCACGAAAAGCGCGCCCGTGCACGTCATGGACTTGATGTTGTTACTGAACTACAAAACATTCCTCACGTTACCGTAGAAATTTTACAAGATGGTAGCAAAGCAAGTGAAGGTGTTGACGAGCGATTACTTATACTTGCTAAAAAACACGGCGCAGCCATCTGTACAATCGACTACAACCTAAACAAAGTTGCCATCGTCGAAGGTCTTACTGTGCTGAATGTAAATGAGCTTGCACAGAGTCTCCGCATGGCATACCTCCCCGGTGAACATATGCTTCTAGAGCTTGTACAAAAAGGACAGGAACAACATCAAGCAGTCGGTTATTTACCTGATGGTACTATGGTAGTGGTTGAAAACTCCCAAAAGAATATCGGCCAAGCAATTGAAGTAGAGTTTATTCGTAGTCTCCAAACGGCGGCTGGGCGCATGATGTTTGCAAAACCAATTGAAAAGCAGGCGCAGAAGCCGCAGCTAAAACAAAAGCCAGCTGGTAAGAAGCCAGTTTCTCAGCCGCAAAATACCCAAGTATCAAAGGTATATCATAGCGATAAACGAGATCAGAATGTTGTTTCCGCTCAATCTCAAAAACAGCCAAACGACCAACAATCAAACCATCGCCATACACATGGAAAAGTTCAGAATAATCGACGTGGTCAGCAACGTCCAGCAAACGATCGAGAATCAACACTCCTTGATTTAGTCGATAAGCAATAGAAGTGACACTAACAATAAAACTCCTGCATTCAGCAGGAGTTTTATTGTTAGTGAATCGGTGGAAAGTGTATTGGTCCGCTACCAGAACCACCGCCACTATCTCTTCAACTAGGCGTAAATGGCTGTGAGCCAGTTGCTGTATAGTATACACTGTCTGTGACTGTCGCAGTAATCGTTTGTGTCCCCGTACTGGTAAAGGTGTAGTCTGCATCGTAGGTGCCACTAGCGGATACCGGTATAGTTGATACGATAGTGTCGCCAACCTTTATCTCTAATTGCTGCAATGGATTTGTCCCGCTGGCAACGCTAACATGGATAGTATAGGTACTTCCACTGCCGTGTGTTGCTGAAATGGTACCGACACTAGGTCGCGCATCGTCACAATGATGAACATTATCGTCAGCTGTTGCATCGTAGCCGTCAGGAGCTATAAATACATCTTTTTTAGTAATTGGATCAGTTGTTTTTTGAACGCTTATATCGATTTTAGCGCCATCAGGTGTACAGCTGGTTGCTTTCTTCTTTGACACCTTGTCGAAAGTAAGCTTCGTGTCTGAGCTTCCTTGACTCCTGTTGTACCAAGATGGGAAGAGTTCATTATTGATTGTTTGGATACCTGCAGGCCTAGTAAGCCAATCACCAGGTTTCCATTTACCTTCTGGTTGGTAGATGTCTTGGTGGACGTAGCGCATGACTTCATCAATGATTGGGCCAGGCATGGTTGAGTTACCATTGCTAAGTGGTTGTGAATCGTGGTTACCAAGCCACACACCCATAGATACCACAGGGCTGTATGTCATCATCCATACGTCTTTTGGCTGATTGCCGATGTTAGACGTACCCGTTTTAGTAGCCGTCTTAATACCTGTATTACCGTAACTTAAACCGGTAGTAATGCTTCCAAAGAGTGCCTTGCGAGCATTTGCATCGGTAAGAATGTCACTTACGATGTATGCCGCCTGAGGATCGATGATTTGCTTGCTTGAATCCTGCCATTTTTCAATGACTGTTCCCTGGCTATTTGTTACTTGCAAAACTGTAGATTGTGGCTTATATACACCACCTCGGGCAAGTGATGCAAATGCGTTTACGTGGTCTATCTGGCGAGTGCCACACGCGCCAATCGCCGACGAGAGTCCTACCTGTGTTTCTTGTCCTTGAGTACAATAATTTGTATCACCCATGGCACGAACTGTCTGAAGCGTTTGCTGCTGGCCGGCAATGTACATAGCTTCTACGGCAGGCACGTTACGAGACTGCGCGAGGCTATTACGAATAGTAATATTGCCAAGATACCTTTGGTCATCATCTTGGAGGTGAGAGCCGCCATAAATACCAGTTGAATCGATGTTAACGTCTGGTAAGATACTGCCGCTTCCGTAGTTCTGCTTACCAGATGGCTGCTGAGAGAAAAGCTGTGCATAGACAAATGGCTTTACGCTTGAACCCGGTTGTAGGTACGCAACAGCGGCGTTGTTTTGGCCATAGCCAGGGTAATTGTAATCACGGCTTCCATCGAGAGCAAGGATTTGACCCGTGGCATTATCTTCAACAGTGCCAGCACCGTCATCGAAACCACCATTCTTTGGGTTGTTTGTGTATCCAAATTTTCCAGCAAACATCTTGCCCATAGCGTCTTCTAGTGTGTTCTGAATACGAATATCAAGTGTTGTTGTAACAGTGAGGCCGCCTTGACCAACGGTCGCTTTACCTAGTTTTTGCTCAAGTTCAATTTTAACCATCTGTACAAAGTGTGGCGCTTTCACATTTTGGTACTGATCAGCCTCTGGTTTAAGGGTGTCTAAGATAGGGAATTTTTTGGCATCAGCTGCTTGATCCGCGGTAATGTAGCCTTGCTGCTGCATGTCATCTATAACAAGATGCTGACGTTCAATAAGAGAACTATTGCCGTCGACGTAGTACGGGTTATAAAGCGTTGGATTGTTTGGGATTGCAGCGAGAAGGGCAGCCTCTGGAATAGTAAGGTCCTTTGATGATTTACCAAAGTAAGTTTGTGCACCTGACTCTACACCGTTGCGACGACCACCATAGGGTGATTCGTTGAGGTAAAGATCGAGAATCTGATCTTTATTGTACATGCGCTCAACTTCAATAGCGAGAATAGCCTCCTTGATTTTACGCGGAATACCAGCAATACCACGTTGCTGAGCTTGATCGGCAAAGAACACCTGCTTCACAAGTTGCTGAGTGAGTGTTGAGCCACCCTGGGTGCTTCCACCGTTGCTATTGTTAAGTATTGAACGAAGAATGCCGCTGACGCTAATACCGCCATGGCTGTAAAAGTCTTTATCCTCAACAGCAATAGTAGCTTCTTTCATGTACTTGTTAATGTCGTCACCATTCACGACTAACTTGTAGTCACCATCACCTTTATCTTCCCAAAGAAGATTGCCATTGCGGTCAAGATACTTGGTAACGGTGGTTTGAACTCGTTTGGCTAGTTCGCCTGGACGAATAGCGTCAAGATCTTTACGGTAGTAGGCGAATAATCCACCGACGGCTAAAACGGCAAGGAGTGCTGTAACACCCACGATTTTAAGGGCCATAAACAGACCTTTTTTGCTAAACCAATATCCAGCAACACGTTTTGGATGCATACGATACAGTAGTCGCTTAAGTGGATGTTTAGGAAGACTTGCAAGATATTCTGCCTTTTTGCGGGCTTCAGCATCCTTTTTACTGCGCCGCCTTTGCGCTAAATTAGAATACACACTCATCCCGCGTGATTTTGTTGGTCGTTTAGCCACGTTACATTGTTCCCATAAGCAATATTACTATTCATTATAGCATTAATTTGTCACCCACAAGCGCTTTTTTTCTGCTATAATTACCAGAGTAAAACAGATAAGGAGCGTACGTGACACTTTCCGAAGAACTAGCCTGGCGCGGTTTCGTTAACCAAACTACATTCAAAGATCTATCAGAGTTAGATAAAGATCCGATAACGTTCTATTGGGGAGTTGATCCAAGCGCCGACAGCATGCAAGTCGGTAATTTGGCTGCCGCTATGATGGTTCGCCATTTTATTGACCACGGCCACAAAGCAGTACTGCTCGTAGGTGGCGCCACTGGTATGATTGGTGACCCGGACGGTAAAGCAGACGAGCGCAACTTGAAAACACTTGAAGAAATCGCCAAAAACAAGGCAGCAATTATTGAACAATATAAGACTGTATTTGATGGTCAAGAATTTACGATAGTTGACAATTATGATTGGTTCTCAAATATTAACTATCTCGACTTTCTGAGGAACGTCGGCAAGCATGTGCCAATGAGCCAAATGCTTAGTCGTGAATTTGTGCAATCGCGTCTTGGAAACGATGGGAGTGGTATTAGTTACGCCGAGTTTAGCTACGCGCTTATCCAAGGGTATGATTTTGTCCATCTCTTTAGGAATAATAACGTGACATTGCAACTATGTGGTGCTGACCAGTGGGGAAATTCAATCGCCGGTGTTGATTTAATTCGCCGGCTAGACGGCGGCGAGGCACATGTCTACTCGACGCCGCTGGTTATTAATAAAGCCACAGGTAAGAAATTTGGTAAAAGCGAAGGCGGAGCAGTGTGGCTTGACGGAGCAAAAACTAGTGTGTATAAGTTTTATCAATTTTGGCTTAATGCAGATGACGAGGGTGTGATTGACTACGCCAAAGTATTTACGCTTCTTCCAAAAGAGCAACTCGATGAATTGGCTGAGAATCATCAGCGAAATCCAAGCGCACGCTTGGCACAGAAAACGCTCGCCCAGGAAGTGACAGCGCTAGTCCACGGCAAGGAGCGCTGCCAGTCGGTGGAGCGAGTGACTGAAGTATTGTTCGGGAATCGTGCAATTCAGGAGCTATCTAGCGAAGATCTTGATGAATTAAGTATCGAAATTCCATGTGTCGATGCAGGCAGGAGCGTCGTCAATAGCTTAGTTGAAGCTGGTATTGTAGCCAGTAATGGTGAAGGCCGCCGGCTGATTACGAGTGGCGCAGTTTCATTAAACGGCGAAAAGGTCTATGAAGACACGCTAATTCACACGCTAGCGCTGCTTAAAAAAGGGAAGAACACGTTCGTCCTCATCCGTTAGTAGTGGCAAAGTCTAGGACAATGTATTCATATTCGCCAGATCCAATAACGTCATTGAGATCTTTATCTATCCAAATTGCGAGGTAGAGTTTCTTTTTCCAGGTTGAAAACGGTTGATCGTCACCTTTTGATAAAAATACCTTATCTTTTGTGTCCGAGATATGCTCAACGCGATCATTTACCCAATAGCTATTGTATTTATTGGTAATTGGCAAGATAGCATCGCCCGCAGGCGTATTTGAAATTCCCTTACCGGGCACAAATGGAGA
Organism: uncultured Candidatus Saccharibacteria bacterium; assembly: GCA_964615445.1. GTDB lineage: Bacteria > Patescibacteriota > Saccharimonadia > Saccharimonadales > Saccharimonadaceae > JALRBM01. Next base: position 45,173 of record CAZTOK010000008.1, read on the forward strand.
GCTAAACGCTGCCGCATTTGTGTCGCTATAATCTGTAAAGTTCGTGCCTGGCGAAACGCTGAAGATAGAATCGTCAGTCCAGGCACAAATATGCACACCTCCACCCGAATCTTTTTCTAGAGTTGGAAAATGAATCTCAAACGGTGCGGGTTTGACGGCAACATGAATGATGGTCACGTCGTTTTGACTATATCTTGCCGTATGTTCAACTGTCATTGGATATTCTTCGGTTTTAGTACCATTCCAAAATTCTAAGGCTAGCTGGGGTGTACGCTGTAATTCGGTGACAACTTCTGTTGGTTTTTGCTGAAAAAATGAAATAATTGCAGGGATGGCCAGCAAAATAGTAACAATTGACGCGAGCAAAGCAACTCCTGTGGTAATCTTACCACTTACTGTTGACCACCATTTCTTGTGTGGCCTCGAAGATCGCTCTATTTCCTCGGTCATGTTCTTTATTTAAGCATAGATTTTTTGTTTTGCCTGTAATGTTGTTTTGACGTACACATTACCCTATAATCAACTCGGTAATTTTAGTCACGAGAAACGGAGCGTCATATCTAATGTTTGGACGAGGCGAAGAAAAAGATGGCAAAAGGACAAACTCATCGGAGCTGCATGAACTCAATTATAGCTTCGATCAGTACAGCTCTTTCGTGCGCCAGCTGGCGAGTGACTTGGCTGGAGAGGCGTGGACGATTGTGAAGTTCGTAGCGTTTCCGGACGGAACATTCGGGCTGAACACAATGCTCGCTGCTACAGGTGAAGACAAGAATTATCACGTCGAGATTCAGGGAGGGGTTTGCCCTCACTGTGTCATTGAGTGGACTCTGGACAACCTGATGGTGGAGCCACGTCTCAATTTCGATGCCAACTCGGGATTGTTCGCCGTGAGTACGTATCAGCAGCTCCTCAAGCAGTCACGTCTTCCTGAGTTGTTCGTGATGCACAAGCAGACGCTGCAAGGCCGTGTGGGCCGATTGATGCAGGCTCAGGTTCGTGGCGATTGGGTGGCAGATGCTGCGGCAGCCGAACAGCAGCCGGGTGTGATGCCTTTCACCGGCGAATGTCCGAAGCACGCATTCAACGGTCGATAGAAATTACCGCTTCCTGAGAGCAGTGTGTTGCTGCACTCAGGAAGCGTTTCTAAAATTTATTTCAACAGCTATCAGAGTTAATTCCATGCAGGTAACTGAAACCTGTTTGACGAGTCATTATTTATACTGATTTTAAAGTAGAAGCGGCGAGCCGTGGGGCATTGCTAGAATCATATACCGTCAAAATGGTATAATAAAAACTCCTAGATATAAGCGAAAGGAGCGACTATGTCATATGCCGAAATCGTGCGTAGGCACGTATCCGAAAGTGCTGCGAAAAATATAGAAGAATGGCTCAGTGAGGCCAAGTTTGCAGAATACAAAGATGAACTCATTGCAATGATAGAGGCGCAGCAGTGGCAAGCGCTCGAGGACGCCTTTTTTAAGGTGATTGAGTTTGGCACAGCAGGCCGGCGTGGTACGACGGGTATTGGTTCGAATCGTATCAATAAAGTTACTATTGGCGAATCCGCCCAGGCTTTGTGTGAATATGCAAAGTCGTTTGACCCGAATGCCTCTGAAAAAGGAATCGTTATAGCGTGTGATACGCGTCTTAGCTCGCCCGAACTGAGTACCTATGCTGCTCAAGTGTGTGCGGCTAATGGCTTTAAAACGTACCTATTTGAGTCTTTTAGAGCGACTCCAGAGCTAAGTTTTGCGGTGCGTCATTTAGGTGCAGCAGCAGGTATTGTTATCAGTGCAAGCCATAATCCTCCAGCTGACAATGGTTTTAAAGTATGTTGGTCGGATGGTGGTCAGCTTGTCGCACCGCAGGATAAAGGTGTATTGCAAATGGCTGAAGCACTCACGCAAATTAATAGTATGGATTACGATCAGGCGATCAGCGAAGGCAAAATTTTGCTTATCGGAAAGGAGGTCGATGAAGCCTATATCGCGGCAGTTGCTGCTGAAGCGGAAGGCTCGGACCGTGATGTGGCAATCGTGTACTCGCCACTTCATGGAGCTGGTCAGACCAACGTATTACCAAGCCTAAAAGCCGTGGGCTTTACAAATATTTCTTTGGTTGAAGAGCAAATGAAACCGGATGGAAATTTTCCAACGATTCCCACCGGTAAGCCAAACCCTGAAGAAAAAGCTGCTAACGATATGGCCGTTGCGAGATTGCTTGAAGAGAAGGCGGATATTGCTATTACAAACGATCCAGACGCTGACCGTATTGGAGTGATGGTGCGTCAAGGCGAGGAAGTAAAGTATCTCACGGGGAATCAATCAGCAGTGCTTGTGGCAGACTTTGTTCTTCGAAGGATGCAAGAAAAGGGAGAGTTGACGCCGAAGCATTATCTTGCGAAAACAATCGTTACCACTGATATGCTCACGGCGCTTGCTAAGCACTATGGCGTCACGCTGTACGGTAATATGCTGATTGGATTTAAATATATCGGCGAATTGATTCTGAAAAAAGAGAAAACCGATGAAGTGTTTGTGCTTGGTGGTGAGGAGAGCTATGGTTTGTTGAAGGGTGATTATGCACGCGATAAAGATGGTGCTACCGGAGCCTTGCCGCTTGCCGAATATGCCGCAGAGTTAAAAAAGTCGGGCAAAACCCTGTACGACCGACTTATGGAGCTATATGCCGAACACGGTTTGTATGTTGAGTATCTCGCCAACGCCTATTTTGAAGGTGCGAGTGGGTTTGAGAAGATGCAGCAAGTTATGGCGTCACTGCGTACCTCTACACCTAGTCATATTGGGAGTCATGAGGTAACTGCGGTTCTGGATTATCAAACACTCGAGGAGCGCGATATTAAGCGAGGTGAAGTGCTTTCAATCGACTGTGCGCGTGGTAATGTAGTGGTTCTTGAGCTCGATGGTGATAGACGTCGACGGGTGACGATTCGTCCAAGTGGCACCGAACCGAAGTTGAAATTTTATATTCAGTGGTTTAATGAAGCGAGTGATCCGGCGCAGATTGCCATGCAGTACGATGAAGTGAGCGCGATGCTTGGTCAGCTTGCCGGCAAACTCGAGGCAATGGTGTTACAGTAGAGATAATGAATCTTGTATCACCGCTGGAAAAAGTAAAAGGAGTTGGAGAAAAAACTGCCGAACAATTTGCACTAGCCGGCCTTCGGACTGTCGGCGACTTGATTGATTTTTTGCCTAGGAAGCATGAGGATTTTTCTGAAGTAGTAGCAATTGCTAACATTCATCCTGGGAAGGCGACCATTAAAGCACACTGCGAGAAAATTGCTACTCGGCCAGTGCGACGAGGCCTCAGGATTACGACAGCGACGCTTGCAGATGAGAGTGGTAAACTGCAGGCCGTGTGGTTTAACCAACCATATCGTGAAACTCAGCTAAGACCAGGCGATGAGTTTTATTTTTCGGGCGAGTTTGAGTTTAATTACAATAAATACCAACTCACTAACCCGAGCGCTGAGAAAGTAAGCGAGATGCCGGTACAGACAGATCGATTGCTGCCGGTATATCGGGCGATTGCCGGACTAAAAAGCCAGTTAGTGCGAAAGATTTTAGCCGAACTTCGCCCGCTCATGACAATGCTTCCCGAAACGCTTCCTGAAACGATTGTTCATAGCGAAAAACTTATGTCGCGAGCCGATGCAGTGCTTGGCATGCACTTTCCAAAGACAAGCAAAGATATAGCGAATGCACGTGAACGCTTGGCGTTTGAAGAATTATTTCAGCTACTTCTTGCCAGCCAATTAAACCGACAGGTAAATGCCAAACTAGTAGGGTGGCATATTCCATTTGAGCAAAGAGTAGTCGCGGATTTCGTTGCGAAACTTCCGTTTTCGCTCACGGGTGCGCAGCGCAGGGCGGCCTGGGATATTATTCAGGACTTTGAGCGCCAAACCCCTATGAATCGCTTGCTTCAGGGTGATGTTGGTTCGGGAAAAACAGCCGTAGCTGCGCTGGCGGCCCGCTCGAGCGCACATGCTGGGTTTCAGACGGCTTTTATGGCGCCAACGGAGATTCTTGCTAGCCAGCATGCAGAAACGTTGTCTGAGCTCCTTACTCCATTTGGTGTCCGCGTAGGTTTACTTACTGGAAGTGTGAAGGGTGCGGTACGAAAAACGCTTTACGAGCAGATTGCAAACGGGAGCGTTGATGTTGTAGTGGGAACTCACGCGCTCATTCAGGAGGCGGTGCGGTTTCATAAACTTGGTTTTGTGGTGATAGATGAGCAGCACCGTTTTGGCGTAAAGCAGCGACAAGAACTACTAAAAAAGTCCGAGCATATGCCACATCTCTTAGCAATGACGGCGACTCCGATTCCACGGAGCCTCGCGCTCACCGTATACGGCGAGTTAGATGTGAGTATTTTGAACGAACTTCCAAAAGGACGAAAGCCAATCCAAACCAAGATTTGGTCGCCAGTAAGTCGTGAGGCACTGTATGAAAAGATTGACCAAGAAATAGCAAAAGGGCGACAAGCCTATATTATTTGTACGCTCATAGATGATAATCCCGACAATGATGTTAAAAGCGTACAAGCAGAGTTTAAAAAACTGCAAAATTCACGGTTTTATCATCGGCATATCGGACTACTTCATGGCAAGCTAAAAGCAGATGAAAAAGATGACGTAATGCGACGGTTTGCTAGTGGAGAGCTCGATATTCTTGTAAGTACAACAGTTGTAGAGGTAGGAGTAAATGTGCCAAATGCCACAGTAATGATGATTGAAAATGCCGATCGTTTTGGGCTTAGTCAGCTTCATCAACTTCGTGGACGAGTGGGCCGTTCTGAATATCAAAGTTATTGCTATTTAATGATGAGTGATACGAGTAGGCCAAGCGAGCGCTTGAAAGAAATTGAAAGATCGAACGATGGATTTTACCTTGCTGAGGTTGATTTAAAGTTGCGTGGTCCAGGGGAGATTTATGGACGAGCTCAGCACGGTGTGCTTAATTTGCAAATTGCCACACTTTCAGATACAAAACTGATTGCCAGGGCGCAAAAGCAAGCCAAAGCATTCGTCGAATCAGGCGGAAATCTGTTACAATATAAACAACTAGCTGCTCAAGTAGAACAGTATCAGCGGCTGACAACATTAAACTAGCAAGGAAAAGAGTAGCCAGTGCTGGCGGATTTAGTTCTGCGTACTGTGCAGTGAGATAAACTGCAACCTTGGCTCATGAGGCGAAACCGTACAAGTATGTATTCTGGAACGACATTTCGAACAAAATCTGGCCTGGTGATTGGTGTGCACCAGAAAATAGATCGTATTGCTCGTCGAAATATTTCTACTGTATTACCATGGCGCTATCCATTTCCAACAGCGCATGAAATCCTTCATTTTGAGGGGTTAAATGGCCCTGACGGCATTAAGCGAAAAAGCCCGGCAAAAGATGAGCCGTGGCATTACATTGACCCAACTAATAGAGAAGATCATCAAATTATAGAAATGATAAATGATCATATCTATAATTTAACTACGGCAATAAAAGAAAAAAATCGTGAGCGCGCTGCATTTGAAGCCGCATGGATGGCGCATGCAATTGTTGATGGGCTCACGCCAGCTCATCACTATCCACTCGATGAGAAAATAGAGGAGTTATGGGGTATGCCAAAAGAGGCACGCCTTACTATTCGCGACAAAAATATTATTAAGGGCAAAAATCGCCGAGATACGCTGTCGAAAAACTGGCAATACTGGGGTGCAAAAGGAGTGTTTACAAGCCATTTTATGTTTGAGTGGGGCGTGGCGACGGCTATAGCACCGCTTCGGTTTGAAGAAAGCATGCCGACAAAAGAAGAGCTCGAGCGGGTACGAGAAGAAGGATTTGAAAAAATCTACCTTGAGGCTGTGCAAAGGGTGGCAGATATGAAAATGTATGAAGAATTTAGTCGACTTGGTTGGACTCGTCATTTGGCGCGTGAAACTCGTGACATACTCGTGCCAGAGCTTATCAAGGCTGTAACGTTAGGGTGGTATGCGGCAACGGGCCGCAGTGAGCTTACTGCGTGAACGTCCGAATTATTAGTGGGTATCTAGGCGGTCGTAGTATTGATGCGCCTGATACGTCACGCACGCATCCTATGGGTGAACGCATACGTAATGCGTTATTTAACAGTATTGGTAGCGAAGTAAAAGACGCTAAGGTACTCGATGTGTTTGCGGGTACGGGAGCTATTGGTTTTGAGGCACTTAGTAGGGGCGCGGCGCATGTTACATTCATAGAAAGTGATAGGGTGGCAAGTAAAGTATTGGCTAAAAATATTGCGACACTTGGTGTTGAAAATGATGTGACACTTATTGCGACTACCGCGAATAATTGGCTAATGCATAATGAAGATAAGCTTTTTGATCTTATTTTTGCCGATCCACCCTACCATAATGTGCAGTTATCCACAGTTTCGCATTATTTGGGACTATTAAAACCTGGGGGGCTTATGGTATTATCACACCCAGGTAGGGGTGAGGAACTTACCAAGACCGGAGTTGTTGTGGTGGACAATCGTAGTTATGGAAACGCTTTCCTCACCTTTTACCGCCGAGTTGACGCCTAGGAGAGGCGTTTTTTTATGGAAATAATACAAAATAAATTTACTGAATCGCTTAAAGCCCATGAGCTCTACGTATGGAAGGGGTGGAACGAGCGGCTTGCGACGCAGCTTGCTTATGAGCAACTTCATACAGATGGGCCAGCGCTTCATATGCAAGTAGATAAGCTTCATCAATGGTATGAAGATAATAACGTACTGGCTTATTCGCTTGGGTGGCGTGCCAGTTTAGCTGCATTTGCTCATTTTACGCTTGTAGATCCGCCGTATACTACTTCATTTGAAACACAAGTGCATACCCCACATCTAAACGACAACGCTGCCTTTGATTTTCTAAAGGCAGTCCATTATGATCTCATGACTGAACATCAACAGTTTGGCGATGTGTATTCAAGAGTAAACGAATATGATGTAAGTAAGATAAGTCTGCTTCAGAAGGTAGGATATCAACGTATCACTGAATTTGGTCGAAACGTTTTATTACTTCGAAAGGGTGTAGATAACTATTGAAGTAGCTACTGTAATGTGACTAAATAAAAGAGTAAGCAGATAATCAGGAAAGGGGACTAGGCTATGGATATAATAGAAGTCTACGTTGTATCAGTGGCTGTAATCAGTGCGCTAACAATGGGTGTTCTTTGGATTTTGTCGTTGTTCCCTACTAAAAATAAACAGGCAAAGAAACACGAGAGCATGGCGTGGAAAATTGTTCTTCCTGTTCTTTTTGGCGTGGTTATCCTGGGACTTGCTGCTGCCTCAGTCCTTACTGCTTTAGATACAAATGCGAGCAACGTGGACACGGGAGGGTACTGGTTCTTAAGTGTGGTTGCGCTTATTATATCTGGAGGATTTTTCGCTATGGCAATAATGGTCTGGTATCATAACCGTCGCACTACAAACAAAATTTCTTAAAGTGGTTAACTTGCTTACGCCACGATGTATGGAGTTATACCCCATACATCGTGGCGGTTTAATAGCACGTCTTCTAACGTTGTCAGATGAACAGTTGTAGCATTCTTTACTTGTAGAAGGCAGGCTCGTTCGGACGAGTTGCCGTCCCGGTTAGTGTCATCCTGTTTCCTTCACGACTAATTGCCTCCACGAAAAAATAACCCTCTTGATACCAGCCACTAACACTCACTATTCGCAATAGAATGGTTTGATAAGTAGTGCTTGTAAAGTCAATCCAGGTGTATTCACGCCCCGCTGCGTCACTTAACTCCTCCCAGGAGCCGCTCGTAAAGCCTAGCGAGGTAACAACCGACATGGCTCTCACTCCGATCAGTAGACGATAAACAATTCTAGCATATTTTAAATAATCCGTTAATGATCATTTGAGCTACTCTGATGATTCATGAAAGCAAAAAGGGTATCAATACCCCTAAGCCATAGAAAAAGCTGCCTTTTAGGCAGCTTTTTCTATGGTACAGCATAGCAGACGTTAAGATAACTTTGCCTAGTGACCCGGAGGCTGATGTCAAA
>CAZTOK010000009.1:0-9741 GCA_964615445.1 uncultured Candidatus Saccharibacteria bacterium
TTCTCGCAGGGATACGCCAAGGGCTCGGCACCTCAGCTTGAGGATAGTGAGCGCATTGGCATGTCGACAAAGAGGTGGCGTGCAAGCACCGACATGGTAACTATCGGCATTAGCCGACCGTCATGGTTGGGCGTGTGGCTCGGATTTTTGCTGGGTCAGCGGCCGATTTTCAGCCTTGAGTTGAATTCGCCAATAACCCAGCCCGAGCTTCAGACGTTTCTCAAGCGATTTCCTGGCAAGCTCAACAGTATTACCAAACTCAAGAAGTACGTCCTTTTCTCGCGTCCGGTAGTGGAATTCATGCGCCGACAGCTCGTGAAGTCCATCGATACTCATCGCGTTCCGCGTAGAGCTGTAGTGGAAATGCTTCGCCGCAGTCCGAACGCCAAGCGTGAAAGTGCATTCGTGTATAACATCGTACTCACTTCAACTGGTGTCCATATGGCACGACTGCAGAATAAGAACGGTCGAGACCGTCGCTTTGTTAATTGGATCCTTGCCAAGCACCTTGTGGTGGGCGGTTATGATGCAGACGTACCGTTCGCTGGTGAGACCTGGTGCTTCAAGGAAAACGGTGACATTGTCGTGATGCTCTCCGGAGATTCAGGCACGTACAAGCCAAACAATCAGCAGCTGCAAGCTGCCGCAGAACTCCTTTCCGAACTTCTTGAAGTAGAAGTGAGGACAGTTCAGCGGTAATACAGCGACGCTACACCCGCCCCTGCTCGACTACCCTACTATGGGAGTGCCGAGGAGGGGCACTTTCATGTCAAAGATTAGTTATTCCATTTCCAATTACGTACTTCTGGCATATCAACACCGTGAACCCTAATGTAATCACGATGTTCAATAAGTTTCATTTCCAGGCGCTCCTTAAGTTGTTGCGCCTCTTCGCCGACAACACCCACCCGCTCAATCACATCAAGCACTAAATGAAATCGATCAAGGTTGTTTAGAACGGTCATATCTTATTACCCTCATATATCCATACAGTTTTGATAAGCAGGGCTGGCAATAGCATTACCAGCCCTGCGGGAACATTAATGGAGCAACCTCAGCGTTTCAAGCGGATGAGTGCTTGCAAACAATTGACGGAGTGTAGGCATAGGATGACTGTCCACCTCGGCATAATGGAGAGGGTCACCCACCTTCTGAAACAAAACCGCACTATATTGCTCCTTCCAAGTCCGCAACGAAAGGTGATTGTCTGTTCTAATTATAGTCCAGAGATATCCGTTAAAAGCAAGGTTGCTAAGAATAAACGCCAACCGCAGGCTCATTAACTCTGGCCCAATTCGTCGAAGTTCCCTCGAGCGATACGGGTCAAGCCAAATAGACATAAGCGGACCAGTTGCAGTGCCGGCATTTGTTGGAAGTTGGCGTTGCAAGAACGTCGTTACGCCAATCACCTGATGTCCGTCCGCAACAACAGCCAGCGCCACGAGCCGCGGATTTTGCTGCATAGCGTGTTGAATATCCTCCACTCTTTTAATAGAGCTGTTTTGAGAACTATAGCTAATGCATATATGCGGAAAATCCTGCGTAAGGATACGGCTTCCCTGTGTCACAATTTCATTCAGTCGTCCTCCTAAGCTACTCGCCTCGAACATAGTGAACGGCACAAGCGTAAGGTTTCGGCTCACCGAAGCATTGTATCATACGGGAAGATATGTATCGATCACGACATCTCGCCAACTATTCGTAGAGAGAATGATATTATGATGCGCCAGCCATGTTACATACGGTTTAAACAATTCCTCATGCTGCACACCCCACACGCCGTCACAAAACCACGTAGGCGCCAAGGCCTTAAGAGAGTTTTGAATTAAGGTTTTGTCAAAGTACGGAGCTGCCTGTTCGTAGAGAGGCGCTGCCCTATACGGAGCTTGAAATACTTTTTCGTACCCACGGCGCGTTGCCATCAAAAAAGCACGAACAGCATCGGGAGAGTAATGTAACGTTTCTTCCCTCGCGGCAAGCACGTAGCCTGGCTGTATTGGGGCACCAAGTTCGTCAATTCTCCATGTGATGCGCTCGTTATCGGGCACGACACTTGGCATAAGTGCCTCCCAGGCCCAATAGCCCCCATATGTGGCATCCGCTATGCCATTAACAAGATCTTCCGGTGTCAATTCCCGTTCACCACAATCCATTAGTAAGACGTCATCTGGATTACCGCCATCACGCTGTACTATGTGACGCAGCATTGCTACGCCTTTCTTGGTGGGATGTAGCGCTACACGCTTTCCACACAAATCACGTGGTCGAGTGATACCTTTGCTCCGAAGCGTTTGAATTGTCTCAAAGCTACAATTGTTAATAAGGGCAATACTGCGAACATGAGTACCTTGCTCATGGTATAGTAGTACCCGTTTAAACGGAGTAATCGCAAATGTTACATCCCCACGCGCCAAATAATCAATCGAATTTCCCCAGTGGCGATCATATACACGAAACTCAACCTCAAGCCCAGCCTCTTTGTAATATCCCTCTCTTCGTGCCATATAAAAACCAGCCGAATTGGTCCATGGGTGAAAGTACTCAAGCATAATAGTAATACGCATTTAAAAACTCCATCATCCACTTCATGAAGATAGTTTACTTTATTCAAACTCTAGAGCTAACTCATAAAAATAGGCGTTACAAACGCAACGTCTACTGTGAAAATCACTCTACGCATCATATCAGTACGCGCTGTAATAATCAAGCTTATGCTTGCCTTGTTTTAGACAACTCATCCAGGCATACTATATAGTATGGAATTTGATCCAGCCCTTACTCCAGATCACATAGACGCACTAAATTCAGTAGATTTATGGCTACTTGGAGTGAGTCATGGAATCATGCGACGGACGGGTGTAGAAAGTATTACCGATACCGACTACCAAATGGTAAAAGATGCGGTCGATCATTTAGATGCCTCACGTGGAGATGTGCTAGCTATTGAGCCGACGGGTTTCGTAGCTTTAAACGAATCACCAACTGTGTCGAGTATCATTCCTGTTACCTTACCACCAGAAATAGGTGGCCAACTTCCTGTACCCCATGAGCTGCGAAGTGAGCTGGCAGAGCTTATGGAAAACGCCCGAGCGACATTCCGTGTAAACAACTTAGCATATGCTGCCATTCATGCCCTGCTCAAAGATATTCCTGTATGCACCGCTGAAATCACCATGGAAGACTGGAATACCTTACAAGCTCAATTGCAAGCTAGTCCAGAGGACGACGCGACAAAAAAAGAACATGAGCTGTATTATCGCAACGGGAGAATGCTCTCGCGTCTAGGAGACACGGCAATCCATATGGCCGCACGACAGCCATTATCAGCCCAAACCCCGCCTATTCTCTTATACATTTCCGGCTCTGCACATACTCCCCGTCTCAGCCATCGCCTTCATGCAAGTCATGTACAACATACTACCATTACTTATTGATAAAATTCATATTTTTTACTTATAATACGTACTGTTGCTTCAAAACAGAGAGGTGCATACAAGTGGACTACGCACACATCGTCCGCATGGGTGAGGTTGCATTTGAGCTTACTGGTCAAGCTATTAGCGTTATTCAGCACAAGCAACAAATAGGCGAAACGGCACCGCAAATGGTACCGAACCCTTACGTACGGGGAGGATTTTCGCCCTGTACTCCCGCCGATCTGCCAGCACAACGTATCTACACACGCGCGCTGGAACAGCTGGATCCAGGGTCTGCCATTATTGCCGAAGAAAAAGATCCTGAGCGCCTCAGGCCTACTTGGGTGATTGACGGACTCGACGGAAGTGGTAACTTTGCAGATCATGCTTCGTTTGGCTATGGCACACAGTGCGCGCTCTTACTGCCAGATGGTAGTGTACCGATTGCTTTCGTAGGTGACGCCACCTCTGGTGATATTTTTGGCTACTATGGTGATTCGGGCGTTTTCCGCGTAGATGGCTCAACAAGAGAGCGCTCACTAGTAAACGCCATGCCACGTTCGGGCTTACTCAGAGAGGGCATCGCTCTCAGGCGTCCAACGCTTGATTTATATCACCCACTTAGTCAGAGACTGCTTGAATCACGTACCGTCGGCGCACCCTTAGAACTTCTGGGTGGCATTGGCACGACCATGATGTGGCTTTTGACAGATCAGGTTAGTATGTTTTCCTTGCGTCCTCACCACGAGCGACCCTGGGATGCAATTCCCGCCTACGCACTTTGCCAGCAAGCTGGCATGGTGTTTATGACTCCTAGAAGCGATGGATGTGGCTTCCAAGAGTGGCAACCTTCTCACCTTCCCGAAACATGGAAACGAGAGTTTGATCTTCATGTGCTTCATCGTTCACGAGTCCCAGAATTCCAAGAAGCGGTAGTCTCGTTGTAAAGAGTCTTAGGGCTTGGTAGTAGATCACCGTCTACTACCAAGCTAAATTACCAAGTTACTTGTCTTCTTACCCCTCACACCTACGTTGCAACTTATCAGTTTTTGTATTATAATTTTTAAAACATTGTAAGAACACCTATACGCTGTATACCTCTTGTTATGCGGCCTTATCCTGTACATGCTCATGTATTCCCACCTTGCCCTACTCAAAGATATCGAGGAAAACCCCTACCCAACAGGTAGTTGTATATTAACTGGTGCAAACTTACATACTATCACCATCGATAAAGCTGACTACACACCTCCGCTTCGCAAGGACTTCTCAAAACATCATCAGTGCACCATTGTCGTACCTACTTCTACACGCGTTTTTCGACACGCAAAAAATATAGACAATATATTTAGCCTTGCGGAAAAATACGACACTCATTTCATTCTCTTTTTATGCAGTAAACAGGCCGAAAAGGCTGAGATTGCTAAAATTGCAGAGCCCTATAAAAAGGTGGAATGGGCCGCTATTGAAGGTTCGTTTGGCATGGAGGCGGAAGAACAACTGCACACATCAAAGTCACCATATGCATACGAACCTACCAAAGACATTTCACAGAAACGAAACTTTGCGCTAAGATTTGCAAGTCTCATGGGATGGAAGCATATATTATTCCTCGACGATGACGTTATCATAACGCCATCACAACTTGCAAAAGTAATGGATATCATTGAAAGAGATGACGTATCCCTTGTAGGATTTAACGCAAATAGTTTTCCCGACCTTTCCGTAGCTGTTCACGCCAAACGTTGGATGAACACCCCTATCGACAGCTTTATAGGAACAGGCGCACTCGCTGTTAAAATCACCCCAGGACTTAGCTTCTTCCCTCATATATATAATGAGGATTGGCTATTCCTACTCGCTCAATTCCTTCGCAACAAGGGGAAAATCGTTTGGGCGGGGAGTATTAAGCAAAACAAGTATGATCCCTACGAGCGGTTGGCACGAGTAAGAAGCGAGGAGGTAGGCGACATCATTGGCGAAAGCCTTATGCAACTTACAATGACGCTTGCAACCAACGGAGAATTAAAAAAACAGCGTGCGACAGACAACATAGAACGCATTGTCGAAATCGCCGACACGTATTTTTGGCAAAATCAGCTAAACGATCGTATCACTTTTATCCAAAAAACACGAAGCGCCATTCAATTAAAAAAGTGGCCATCTAATAAAAAACGAAAGGCCTTAAGGGCGCTCACGACATCTTTGAATCAAATTATTGGTAACGGAAAGCACAACCCAATTACCGCTGAAGAACTGGCTGCATGGACACGATCTTGGATACAAGATTTAAAAACATGGAGTGAACATTCCTTTACAGCACAGCCGCCGCTTAACTTTCATGGCGCGTTAGAAAAATTTGATGCCGTCAGTGGATTTATATATTATTCTGGTCAAAAGAAATCTAAAAAAAGCGATCCTCACACAGAACTTACCGGGTCCACTACGGTGGAGGATATTGTGCCAGATAACACAACATTGCAACGTTCACGAAAGGTACGACAAGGCATTATGGATACGGCCATAATTGAAGAATACCTGGAGTCGGAAAAGCTATCCATGGCCCATATCGTCAGAAGTGCTGATACACTTCGTTACGACCGCCCACTTCTTGACCCTCCATTTGAACGCCCCGACGTAACGGTAAGCATGTATGTACTGTGTGGCGAATCGACAATGGAAATTGTTAATTCCGTACGCTCTATCGTGCAGCAAAATAATAACGCGGCTATTATTCAGCTTATACTTTGGGTGTATCGCGGCGAATACACCAAAATTGATGTCAACGAATATCGCAATATACTCGTAGGACGTCTTATTAACGAATTAAAAGGTACGACCATTCGCCTTCGCTCAGGTATTGTAAAGCATGACAGCAGGAACGTCGATAAGATCATCCAGCATACCTTTCGTGATATCGTCTTTGCTTACTGGAAAGCGGATGTGCCCATTAATCACCCAATCTTGGTCATTAATTCTCAAAAAGAGCTGCTAAGATCTGGTTCACTCACAGAATTTACCCGCCAAGAACATACACTGCCACAGCAAACATTTGATATGCAGTTACGATCATTCCTCGCACGAAAAAAACGTATGGCTTCAGTTTCATACAATGACAGCGAGGTACAAACCCGTATTCAGATGCGCCTTGCTAGCGCTGGCGTGCGCGAAAAATATGCCACAATACGATCCATTATTCCCACGTTTATGCTGTCTTGGCTAATGAAAGAAATACATGTTAGTTGGACCCAGTTAGATGAGCTAGGTCATAATGTTCGATATTACGGGGCTGAAAAAACTAATTCACTTATCTCTACTTCATCCATACAGTGCCTTATCATCGACGTTAATTCCAATCCCTCTTTGGCTTCAATTACCAAAAGTAGTGATGCATATATTGTCGCTGCTCCAGTAAAGGCCTGCTTTGCTGTTGTCCTTATTGGTAACAGTCATAATTCTTGGGAGAACCTTGAAAGGCGTCGCGCGCAAGTGATGAAAGAAATAACCAGCACACACAAAGACCATATTTTCATTTCTCTCACCTACCGCGCTCCATCACAAGAGACAAGAAGGAAGTCACTCAGGAAAATTAAGGCCACTGTACTTTATGCCCATTGGCTTCAAGACCACAGGCAGCCAGTCAGTATTAAACTAACCATCTTATAGCGACAAACGTTTTTATTAATTTCCCGGTTGCATTGAAGTTTCCGAAAAGCCAGGGCACCATGCTACTTGTAATGGTGTTTCCAGTGGTGTCGTGGCGCTTGGTGGATAGAGTTTTAGCACCGTAGATTGGGCTGTACATACACCCGGATCAAAATTGCCAGCTTGCGGGTAGCCTAACACTGTATTGGCAGTTTCATTTGGCGCAAGCGTAATAGCAACCGGCGTCGGATTTGGCCGAGCCGCCGCTGCGCTTCCAAGTGCATAGCCATTACTACCATACAAAAATGCCGTAGGAAAACCCGACATTGTACAACTGTTTGTACCGGTATTCGTAAGGGTGACGTGCTGATAAATCGTACCTGCCGCACCACTTTGCTGACCAGCTGTCAGCTTTAGATTAGCCGGAGTGCAGACTGTAACTTGCCAGCCACGATGCCACCAACAAACCATACAGACAATAATTAGTAGAAGTATAATTATTCCCGCAAGCAGTACGAGTAAGGGCCGAGCCATCCTCATTGATCCATTAACCGTTGGTTTCGTTGCCATAGTGCTCCTTTTTTATTATGCTTATGATTTGACGCTAGCAAAGAGAGAGGAAGTTAACAAGTTTCACATAATTATACCTCCACATTAAGACGGGGTAAGAGACTAAGATCTGGCATTGTAGGTTTGGCTAAAAAAATGTACAGTATAATGCGTACTCAGCAGTTGCTGCGTTAACAGACGCAAAACAAGCGGAGAGGTTTCTGGACATGACCGATTACTTGTATGAGTTCGTCCCTATGGTAAGCCGCAACGTTTACTGTGAATTCGCCTCAATGTCTGTGTCGCTATTCGCCTCTTCAGGTCCCTACCTTGGGTTTTTCGTTCGCAACCGACAAACGAACGAGCTGATGCTTCCGGTGCAGCCTGGTGGACATTGTGCAGTGCGAGCTAGCAATGACGGCGTGATCATGGCCGCCTTTCCGGCGCGTCTTGGCACCGCAGACGGCGAGTGGCTCAACGTTTTTGCCGAATGCGCCGTAACTGATCCGGCATACATGCCTTCGCACGGAGGGATGGCAACGGCAGCGCCCGACAAAGGTGTCAACTTTGACGGATTGCGGTTCACTAGCGGTCAGAGAATGCCCTTTTCAGTTAATGAAGATGCTGGCATCTCTTATGGGGGTCGGAGTTATGGCTACCTTGAAGTCGCTTATCGTTTCCCCGAAGATCCGGGACTCATTTATAGCGAGCTCTCCGTGCTCGCCCATGGAGACTTCTCTGCAGACACAAGCAACGTCATTAGGCACGCTACATATAAGCCAGAGGCCTATTCGTTTGGTATGATTCGACTTGTAAGTCGCGTCGACATGGCATACCACCTTGCCTATGATGGTTTAGGCACTCTTGACCCGAGGAGTGATGAACAATGGTCTATCTCTTGTCTTCGTAGTATGCGTGCCGAATCACGCATCACCACCCTTAATGCGGGTAACGTGTATATTAACGGATAACTGTTGAGTAGGTTGGGGTGTGGCTGTGATTTTTCTCAGTCCGCCACACTCCAACTTTTCTTCTTTTTTACAATACCAGGATCTTGCGCATGTATTCAAATTGCAAACTTTAAACTTATAGAAGCGCACCGCTGAACAGTCGCCAGTCTTTCTTGGTATCATATACCTCTTTGAGTTTGTCGAAGTTAACATCGGGATCAAGCATGAGTTCGGCAAGGCTATCAATTTCTTTGAGTTGTTCTTCTGTGAGCTTAGGGAATTCATGCAAACGAACTGGCCGCGGAATATGCAGATAGATATTTTCGTCATTCATAAGCGAGTGAAAATCATAAAAGAGCGACCAAGCCACGACCACCGCGCCGCGCACATCACCTGCGTTGTAAAAGTAATCTGGTTTTACTTTGCCTGAGCGTACATTAAGCCACGCTTTGGCCGGAAAATCGAAGCTACCTTCGGACATATCATATGGGTCAAAATCTTCGTTCAAGCTAAGGCTGCCGTCAACGTCGATCGTTACCCAACGTCCTTCAATATCATTCCAATACTGATTAATCCAGTGATCGTCACTCTGATCGTCTTCAAAGTATGGCGCATTCCCAGAACGAACACGAGCTGGAATCCCCTTCGACTTTAAAATCGAAGCCATTAAAATGCTTACAAACCGACATGTCAAAATAGGTTTGTTCGTAACTGCGCGATCAGTGATTAGGCCCCGATCATCCAAGCGGTGCAATTCTGCAAGTATAGCGGCTACCGTTGGCAAGACGTCGTCGTCGGGTTGTCTCCACCAGGGCATCTTGGTCATGTCGCCAAAGCGCAGGTCAGCGTTAGTGCCGGTATTGCCAGCTGCGAGCGTCGTACGGTGAATGATATTTTTACGCACCAGCAAGCCAAGTTCGCGAATATTATCAGGCAAATCAATGAGCTCCTGCTTATATAACCCGGGGTAGGTAAATGTGCTAAAAGAGAGATAGTGGTCACGAAGTCGAGTATTCAGAAATGTCATGGCCTCTAGTATATCACTTTAGATAAGAATACTCTTTGAGCAGAGCATACAGTAAGCACGACCAATGGGATACATACTTTATATAGTCCACTTGCAAAAAACTTTTAGACTAATAAAATGACACTATTTTGTGTCATATATACTATTGGTATGG
>CAZTOK010000009.1:9841-53171 GCA_964615445.1 uncultured Candidatus Saccharibacteria bacterium
TATACTATTGGTATGGAAGAAAAATCAATCTTAGAGTTTGCTGCTCGTCTTGGTGACTTCTACGTTCAACAATACGGCTTCGCACCAATAGTAGGCCGCACTCTTGGTTTTTTGTCAGTATGCAGTCCAGCACAACAATCTATTAATAATATAGCTAATGCGTTACAGGTCAGCCGAACGGCTGTTGTAAAAGCGGCCACCTTACTTGAACAACATCGTCTTGTAAAGCGCGAACGTCCTACTGGCTCATCCGTAGACTTACTACGTTTTACGAGTGAAAATATTGAAAAAAATGGTTTTGACATAACAGTCTACCGAAGGCAGACACAACTTGCTCGCGAAGGTCTTGTCTTGTATCGACAATTGACTAAAGCTCAGCGCGAATCGCTTGAAAAAATCGCATATTTAGGAGATTTTCTCGTAGATCGTATACCACATTTATTCGAAGAATGGCAAAAATACTATAATGAAAAAAGGAGTCACTGATGATAAGCCAAACCACCCTGACCATTGCAGTAATTCAACAACTATTACTCGCTTTCACTTTTATACTCATTCCTTTAGCGGCACAAAAATATGGCCAAAAAGCGCAAGCTGCAGCCGAAGCAGCCGTTTCAAAACAGGGTGTAGATGGTAAATTACTAGCCAAAAATAGCATAAAATTCTCGGAGTCAAAGGTAGAAATGCTTTTGCCGCTAGGTTTCGCTATCATTTACATCGTTATCTCGTTACTTATTTTAACAGGCAGTGAGTTTACTAAAACGACACTATGGATTATTGAGCCTCTTACCTTGATTATCGTAGGCATAGTAACGACAAACCAAGTATTTGCATTGTCGTTTATAAAGCGAATCTTTCAAAAATCTAGTAATCCGGAACTTCAAACAATTAACGTTGAGGCATTTATAGCAGCAGCGCTCAAGGAGTTTCCTGTTTGGCTACGCCCCTTACAAATCGTTCGCTTCACCCTTGCCACGGGCGGGTCTGTTCTCGTACTTGCGTTAATTATGTTTCTAAACTAAGTGCGGTTTATTCGACTATATCCCAACCAAGCCATATCTCTGCTTTACTGAAGTAAGTAAACTAGTAGTGTCACCAAAGAGGCTCGTGGTGTCTGCATCACCCATAATCACTCCCACAATTGTTATGGCTCTTCCCTCTTTGGTAGCATATCGTGCCGCAAAGAGTAGGCAACTACCAGCAGTATTAGTAGTGCCTGTTTTAATTCCCACTACTCCGTCAGCTCCTAAGAGCTTATTCGTATTTTTAATAACACCCACGCTTGGTA
Source organism: uncultured Candidatus Saccharibacteria bacterium (assembly GCA_964615445.1). Classification (GTDB taxonomy): domain Bacteria; phylum Patescibacteriota; class Saccharimonadia; order Saccharimonadales; family Saccharimonadaceae; genus JALRBM01. The sequence continues at coordinate 11,130 of CAZTOK010000009.1, forward strand.
GTTCTACTTGAGGCTGGGCAACAATGCCAGCAATTACCGGGTTTTCCAGCGCTGCAATTCCTATGCGAACGAGTTCTGACGGCGTGCTCACTGTATCCGGATTGAAACCACTCGCATCGGCAACAACCGTATGACCGAGCCCCATGCGATGGAGCATGTTTTGAGCATAGGATGTATACGCCTCTTTTGAGCCAAACACTCGCTCAACTAACATGTCTGCCATGTTATTGGCCGAAGCAATAAGCATCGCTTGCATCGCCTGATACTGCGTAAGCACCATACCGACATGCACCGGCAGCGTAGAACCATCTTTTGCAACGTACGACTGGTAGTTGGCAACATCTTCAGAGGTAATCGCATACGATCTACCTGCTTGTCCAGCTGCAAGCGGCTGTTTTTCCATAATAGCCAGGGCGGCAATCACTTTTGCCATGCTCGCCGTAGGTTGAGGTGTTTCGTTATCGGACGAACGTACAAGAAGCCCGTCTTCTACACTCCCAACTGCCGCTTGTCCAGCGACTGGCCATATAAGCTGTATGTCCTTATCTAAAGAAATCGCTGGAGGTCGGATTGCTTTAGCTAAAGGCATCACTGTATTTTTGCCAGAAGAAGCCATGCCATAGCAAGCTAACAATAGAATCGCTCCCAATAGACCAATAAATAGTAGTCGGCGCCGAGGTTTCTTTGCCTGCCGAGAAGGGTGAGTGTAATAATGAGTGCCGTTTATTCTCATAGCTACATATCCAACCCAAAACTTCTACGCTTGCGTTTTAACCAATCTGCAGACTGCCTAACAAGTCGAGAAGCATCGTTAGGATGAGCAAGAAGTACTTTTATAGCCTCTTCTGTATATACCTTGTCCTGCGACCCTTTTGCAAGCAGTACCGCACCCCGCTTGATCTTAGTTTTTACATACTCTCCAGCTTCATATGGCGTTTTAAATCTCTTTACTATACACCCCTTGGCTTTAGCGGCAGAAGCCAGGTACGTATTAGCATCAGAACCAATGGTCACCACAAGATCCAGCTGCGTAGGGTCGCAGAGTTCGCCGATTTCTTTATGAGCCTGAGCCGACATAGCGCCAAGTTGATTCATACTGCCAAGAATAGCGATTTTTTGCGGTGATTTTTGCTTATAAAACATCTCAAGTGATGCTTTGACCGCTTCGGGAATAGCATTGTATGTATCGTCAATGATAAGGCTATCATTAATGCCATGTAGCCGCTGCAAACGTCCACTCACTGGTTTGATTGCGGCAATACCGTCAAGGATCTGCGTAGATATCAGCCCAAGCTTATTTCCTATAGTTACGGCAGCAAGAACAGAGTACAACTGCGTTTCCGATACGACATCTTTATCAAAATGCAGAAGTTCCTCGTTACTGTGTTTAACGTCGCACTCAAACCCCGTCGCCAAAGGTACCACATTAGTGAGTATATAGTCTGCAGCCTGTTTATTACCGTATGAAACAGCGTCCTGAAGCGATCCGCGATACTCTTTAGCAACAAGGTCGGCATTATATATTAGCTTTTCAGAATATGCTGCAACAGAGAGTTCTTCAGTAGCCACGGCTTGTATATCGTTAAAGTACGCCATGTGCTCAGGCACGATAGCCGTTAGCACTGCGTAGTCCAGTTCTAAATACCTACGAAACGCGGCTATATGCCCCGGTCTGTCCGTGCCAAGTTCCACCACAACCACATCAAACGGGTAGTCGCCTTTTATCTGTTTGGCATTATTCATAAAAACCTTCATCCAGGCGAGCGGATTCACTAAACTTGGCATAGACTCGCCAAAAAACACCAGCGGCACACTCACTATATCGTTATAGTTACCCTCCTGATATCGAATTCGCATCGACACACTAAGCAGCTGGGCAATTGCTATCTTTGTGCTTGTTTTGCCAATGCCACCAACAACACCAATAATCTTAAAATTGTGCTTTTCACGCAGACGACGTACTTGTCTTGCCAGAATTGATAGGACAATTTCTTTTAAAAAACGTTTCATAAACCTTCCTTACTACTCTTTCAGCGATATAGTGTAGCCACGAGTTGTGAAAATGATGTGAAATTACAGAGAAAACGCCTATATATAAATTCACATCCATTTCACATGTACGCGGCATGGTAGTGAGTGTAAGGAGCATTACAAATGAAAGAGATAGTCTCATCATGATAAAAATGGGAATTACCATATATGAATGTGAACCCGACGAGGCCGCTTTGTTTCGCGAAATGGCACCTCGTCTCGGTATTACACCTACTATAACGGATGTACCGCTATCCGAAACCACCTCCAAACTCGCCTATGGCAACAAGTGCATAAGTGTAAGTCATAAAACCTGTGTCACTCCCTCTATTCTCCGTGCATTAAGCCGGGTTGGAGTTGAATATATTTCTACAAGAAGTGGCGGATATAATCATATTGATGTTGGTTTCGCCCGGAGTGTTGGCATTGCCGTTAGAAATGTTGCGTATTCGCCAGATAGTGTCGCCGATTACACTGTAATGCTCATACTCATGATGTTGCGAGGCATGCCGTCCATTATGAGCCGGGCGGGGACACACGATTTTAGATTACCAGCTATACGTGGAAAAGAGTTACGCGATATGACCGTCGGCGTTATTGGAACAGGACATATTGGTGCGACGGTTATAACCAGGCTAGAAGGCTTTGGCTGCCGCGTTATAGCGTACGACCACCACCCCAAAACAACGACTCAATATGTTCCGCTCGATAACTTGCTAAGGCAGAGTGACATCATCACTCTCCACATGCCGCTTACCCCAGAGACACACCATTTTCTTGACCGCGAGCGTCTTATTCTTATAAAATGTGGCGCGTTTATTGTCAACACAGGTCGTGGCTCCCTTATTGATACAGACGCACTTATTGAGGCGCTCGAAACAAGTAAACTTGGGGGCGCAGCGCTGGATGTTCTTGAAGGCGAGGAAGAGCTATTCTACGCCGACTACAGAAAGAAGCCTATCGAGAATACGCAACTACTCAGGCTGCAAAAAATGCCAAATGTCATTTTGACACCGCACGTTGCTTATTACACCAATCATGCTCTTAACGATATCGTTGAAAACACCCTCGTCAATTGCTTAAATGTTACATCTGAAAAGGAGAAGACAGTATGAACAAACTAAAAGTTGGTATTTTATTTGGTGGCCACGCCGAAGAACACCCCGTTTCTATTAAATCCGCCATGGAAATTGCAAAAAACCTCGATACCAAAAAGTATGAACCATTCTATATTGGCATTACACAACATGGCGACTGGAAGCTCTGCGAAGGCCCAAGTATAGATTGGGAAAACAGCAATTATCGTTCGGTACTGCTATCGCCAGACAGAAGTATTCATGGTTTGCTCATTTTGGAACGAGGCAAGTATGAAACAATTCGCTTAGACGTAGTAATCCCCGTTCTGCATGGCCGACTTGGCGAAGGAGGCGCTATGCAAGGTCTATTAGAACTTTCCGGCATTCCTTACGTGGGCTGTGATCTTCAAAGTTCTGCTCTTTGTATGGACAAATCGCTTGCGTATACTGTCGTGAAGAATGCCGGCATTGCGACACCAAATTTCTGGGTTATCACGGCGAATGAAAAAGTTGACCCCGAACAGTACACCTACCCTGTCTTTGTAAAACCAGCTCGTTCAGGATCATCTTTTGGTGTTAATAAAGTAGTTCAAAAAGAAGCATTGCTCCACGCAATACAAGATGCTCGGCAGTACGACTCAAAAGTAATCATTGAAGAACCGGTCCTTGGGAGTGAGGTAGGATGCGCTGTGCTAGGCAATGATCCAAACATCATCATTGGCGAACCAGATCGCATTCATTTATCTCATGGCTTCTTCAAAATTCATCAGGAAGATACGCCTGAAAGTGGTTCTGAGAATGCTACGTTTGTTGTTCCTGCCGATATTTCAGCTAAATCACGCGAGCGCGTTCTAAAAACAGCAGAAGCCATATACCGTGCGCTCGAATGTAGAGGACTTGCACGAGTAGACATGTTCTTGAAGGAAGACGGAAACGTCGTCCTTAATGAAGTAAACACCTTTCCCGGCATGACTTCATACAGCCGCTATCCACGAATGATGAAGGCTGCGAGCTTGCCACTTACAGAGGTAATTGACCGCGTTATAGCGCTTGCGATAGACAAAACAACTAACTAGTCTAGCGTTTCATATCCATTTCACACCTAAACGGCATAGTAATGGACATGAAAGAACCTATATTTCATGACAATAGCCAGGCTATACCATATCCAGCCATTCCTCTAAATGCCGGCCACGTTCAAGGCTGGAAGAATATTCCTATTAAAAAAGATGCCCAGCCTGATCCGTTAGTGCCACTAGGACTACTGTCGCAGCAAGCTGATACAGTAACGACGTCCTCTCTCTATTTTGGCGAACATAGCAACTCCCCTTATGCAGACCATAAAAATACATTAGAGGGGAGTTTGCTCACGCTTTTTGCCCGCCAGTCGGTCGCGCGCCGCCTGGTAGCTGCGGAGCACCTTCTACCAACAGGGCATCACTTACTTATTTTTGATGCATACCGACCATATCAGGTACAAAAATCGCTATATGACTTTTACAAGCGAAAACTTAGCGAAAAGTATCCTGCTATGAATAACGAGGCGCTCGACTTTGAAACACAAAAGTATGTTTCGCTTCCGTCCACAAATTTGACACGCCCTTCGCCTCATAACACAGGCGGAGCGGTAGATGTAGCTATTGTAAAACTCAAGCAGCCACACGAAGAAGAGCTGCTTCAGATTCGTTCTCGCCTAGCTGGCGATACGCTGAATTTTGAAAAACAAGCAGATCTAGAAATGCAAGCGGCGGCAATTATGCGATGCCATAGTATTATGCTCAACTTTGGAACGGCCTTCGATCATGGTGGTGAAAAATCTGCGCTTGCCTATTACGAATCTATGACTACTACTGGCGAGACGCTGACAAAAGACGATCTACTCGCTCGTAGCAACAGACGATTACTTTTTAGGGTCATGACCCGCGTTGGCTTTCAGCCCTATTTTGCAGAATGGTGGCACTTTAATGCGCCCGAATCCCAAATGGGAGCTACCACCGCCGGACTCGGTTACGCGACCTTTGGCGCTGCAATGCTCGATAAAGACAATGTAGCACATGAGCACACCCGGCGTGCCATTTACAAAACTGACGATTCTACATTAGCCAAAAATTGGCCCGCGGAAATAATCGCTCCACCAGAGAAATAGGCTACAGTCTTCCGCTAGCGGTGTTTGCGCGTAGCGGCCTTTTCGATCAAGTCTACGACTTCTTTTGCAGCTCCAGGCTTTGCAAGAGCATGAAATGCTTTTGCCATTTGTTCTCGTTTTATTGGATTCACAAGGAGTCTGTCAATCGCATCAACCAGTAGTTGTGGTGTGATAGCGAGCTCATCCTCCTGAATAACCATAGTAGCGCCACCCTTAGCATATTCCTCAGCATTTTTTAGTTGGTGACCGGCAGTAAGCCTAGCGTTAGGAATAAGAATTGTCGGTTTAGCAAGCGAGCTCAACTCCAGAATAGTCGTCGCACCAGCGCGCGAAACAACAATATCGGCAGCACCAAGTGACCGCGCCATTTCTTCATTATTAATAAATGGTAGAAGTTTAAAGTGCGAATTATCTTGCGGCACAAGCGCACGTGTTTCATCGTAGTACTCCGAACCCGAAAGAAGCAGCACAGAAGTGATCTTAAGCAATTGTCGACGTCCTTGCGCCACTGCCTCATTCAAATGACGAGCTCCGAGACCACCCCCAGTCACCACTACAAGAGGTCTATTTGGCTCAAACCCAAGTTCAGCTTTCATCTCCTGGCGTTCATCGTTCGTATAGGGATGAAAATCATCACTAATTGGAATACCCGTATAATAAGCTCGTTTTCTATCATATGGATAGTTATCGAGAGACGCGCCGGTGGCAATAAACGTTGCAAAGCGTGCCAATATACGATTTGCAAGACCGGGGTGTGAGTCGGAATCGTGAATGACAAGCGGAACATTGAATAGCTTAGCTGCAAGCCCTGCTGGTACACTCGTAAATCCTCCTTTAGCAAACACAACGTCTGGCCGCCAAAAGATAAACTTTACACAAGCTTGCAAAAAACCACCAAACACTAAAAATATATCGCGAATATTAGGCAGTGTCACCGCCGGACTCGTAAAGTACTGCCACCATTTTAAGTGATGGTAGCGGCGCAATTTGCCCGCCAAGATTGTCTGCACTGGTATACTACTGTCAAAACTATGAACAAGACTACGCACCTGCGGAGCATATTTGTGGTCACACCAAACTCGTATCTCTGCACCAGGAGCCCGATACTTAAGCTCCCGAAGGACCGCGACCGCGGGGGTCACATGGCCGCCCGACCCACCAACAAGCGTTAATACTTTTATACTTTTTTTCATATTTACTTAGAATCCTACTTACGCGTGAAATGGTGATGAAATTTTCATATTATTTTCATAACTTCACGTTACGATTATCATTATAAAGATTAATAAGTTGATACACTAGTCTTATGGAAGTTTTGGTTATTGAAGACGAACCACCAATTCGTGAATTTGAAGTAACATATCTACGCGACAGCGGATATAAAACCGTTGAAGCGGCAGATGGTCGAACAGCCATTGAACTGTTTGAAAAACACCAATCCGACCTTGTCGTGCTTGACCTTAACCTGCCAAAAATGAGCGGGCTTGATGTATGTAAAGCCATTCGAGCAACTTCTAATGTACCTATTCTTATGGTAACCGCTATGGACAGCGACGAAGACGAAGTTAAGGGACTCGCGATAGGTGCCGACGATTATATCAAAAAGCCATTCAATCCCAACGTCCTAGTGGCCCGTGTAGAGGCACTTCTTCGCAGACAAGATGGAACAAAACGACTTCGCTTTAAAGGATTAGTTATTGAACCCGATACTATGTCGGTTATCCGAGATGACGAATCTATCATGCTCACAACAACTCGATTTAATCTACTGCTTGCACTTGCCTCTCACCCCAAAGCAGTACTTTCACGGGCACAGCTTGTCGATAAAATTTATAGCGACCCTTCAAGCCATTTCGTTTACGATCGTACCATCGATGCTCACATAAAAGCGCTTCGCAAATTACTCGAGCGTGATCCAAAAAATCCACAATTTATTGACACAGTATTTGGAAGCGGCTATCGTTTCATAGGAGAACCAGAGAAATGATACCAGGATTTTCTTTTCTCGAGTTAAATCTCTTTGCCGTCGCTGTCATTGCCGTCGTGATTGTTGGGTTCATTAAACGCAGCTTATTCAGTCAATTAAGCACTCGCATCACCATACTTATCCTTGCATCAGGTCTCATCACCTTCTTTCTCATTCCTTTTTCAAATAGGTTTACGACCACAATAGAAAATGTCTGGATTTTACTTGGGACACATGTACTCATCATTATTGGCGTAGCCGTCGTCCTTGGACTGGTTGCAGCGCTTTTCGTACGATTACCCCTGCATCAGTTTAAAGATGCTATTGCTTCCCTGGAACAAAGTAACTACAAAGTTCGACTGCAGCCAATGGGTATTCGTGAATTCGACGAAACATTCGCGAAGTTTAATAATCTCGTAGAACGCCTAAAGCGTGAGGAAAAACTGCGTAAAGATTTAGTTTCAGATACATCCCACGAGCTTAATACCCCGCTAGCGACCATGATCGGACAACTCACCGCCATACAAGAAGGTAAGTATCCGATGACAGAGGAACGAGTCGTCCTTCTAAAAGAGCAGGCTGAGCGACTTGCAGAATTAGTAAGGCAACTCGACACGTATACAAAAGCCCGTATGCCAGACACCAACCAAGCCGAAGATATACCTTTAAAGCAGTTCTGCCAGAAGCTCATTCATCGGTTCAACCTCGAGCTAAAACAAAGAGGTATCGCAGCAAAGCTGCACGTTAACGAGAACAACATACTTCATGCCAACAAAGGTGCTCTTCAACAAATCCTGACAAACCTCATACAAAATACATTACGCTATTCGGAAGCGACTGAGCTTACTATTACAGTGACAGATCATACACTAGTGTTTTCAGATAACGGCAACGGCGTTCCACCTGACAGCTTACCCTATTTATTTGAACGCTTTTATAGAGTAGACAAGTCGCGCAGCCGAAACACCGGCGGTCTTGGGCTTGGGCTCGCCATAGTCCACGAACTGGCCGAAGGACAAGGCTGGCATATACATGCTAAAAATACCCAGCCCGGACTAGCTTTCACACTTACATTTAAAAGATAGTGGCTAAAAGGTCGAAGACAAAACCAATCCCACCCGAGGCCTCCGTTTCTCGTAGCTCTCAAGATTAATATAGTTATTCTATAAGAGTAACTATATTCATTTTTAGTAGTTGACTACTCAACTTAATTATTCAAAAATAAAATTGCATCATTCATCTGTTTAACGACAGGGGTTGTTTAGAATGAGCAGCATTTACCTAGGGGCTACATACAGTCTTGGTCCGTGGCTGCGAGATGTTATTGTGCCGCAACTCTACGCCACGGGCCATGAAATTACCGCAACCTGGGTATTACAATGGCAACCAGGTGAAGCCCTAGGGGTAGGCGAACTTGGCGGCCTGCCCCAAGTAGCTATCGAAGCCCGTAAGGCATGCTATGACGACATCGCCCGTGCCGAGGCTACGGTTTTCTTCACTGACCAACCAAGTTCAACTGGGGGATACCACACAGAGCTTGGCTTTGCGACAGCCTTAGGAAAGCAGATTCACATCGTCGGATCGCCATGTAATATATTTCAATGTTCACCAGACATTACTTACCATCTAAGGCCAGAAGATTTTTTGAGTTTCTGTAGTCGCATGCCACTAGTGTAGTACAAATGTTCGGGCGAGGTAGCCCCTCGCCCGAACAACATAACCATGAAATTTTTTATCAGGACGCATCCTCAAAACATGAAAAACAAGTAATGCATCTGTTGATATTCTCTATCTTATCGCTTGCGGTCTGCAAAATACTGCACGATACCTTCAAGGAGTGTTGTATCAAAGGATACCTCTGAGCAACATGTTAACGCCGCCTCCAGATGCTCATCCAAAAGCGCCCGTGCATACGATAGCCCACCCACACGTGCAATATTTACTTTGTTAATGTCATGGTTCGCATCTTTACCAAGCACCTCGCTACTCGTCGTATTATCTAGGATGTCGTCTCTTAACTGAAACACTATACCTGCATGATAAGAATATTTTTTTATCAGCTCAATTTCCTTGACAGGCCGCTCTTCGAGTATCATTACTGGCACGAGCGAGGCCTCGATAAGCGTAGACGTTTTTAGGTTATACATTTCAATAATTTCTTCGATGCTAAACATCTTTTCATCCCTGGTCATATGTAAATCCATATCCTGCCCTAAGCATAACCGTTCAGGCCCAAGTACCGAGCCGAAATATTCAAGTATCTCACTTACCTTTTCGTTTGAGTACGTCTTGTATAGCTCACTGAGAGCTCCAAAGCCAGATGACAGTAATGAAATCCCCGCCAATTGCGCACGATCTTCGCCAAACTTCATATGTGTCGTTGGCTTACCTCTTCGCAGCTTGGCATTATCTTGCGCCGGAAGATCATCAAATATCAAGCTTGCCGTATGAAATAGCTCAACGGCTTTTAATAAAGGTTCAACCGATCGGTATGGTACATCGAGACCTTCAGCAAGCATAAGAGTAAGCGCAGGTCGCACCCGTTTACCACCGGCATCTAATGCATACGCGGCAACTTCACTAAGAGTATTGAATTTATAAGCAAATTGCCGTACAACGTCATTTATATATGCAACCCTATCCGATATAAATGTACGCGGATCAACCTCTGTTTGCTCTCTGGCTTTTGAGATAGCTGCCACAGTATCTTGAAATTGCAAATCCGGACGTTTAAGGGCATTGCTCACTCTGGACGGCAGGTGGACAGCTCGCCCGATAAACCGTCTCATTTCAGCCGTCGTACTTTCATCTTCCATAAGCTGCTTTGCATATTCGGGATCCTTAAGAAAATGAACAGCAAGTCGGTGTGCACTGAAACTCATTAAAATATCTCCAGCAATTGGCTCGCTACAAAAAACATGTTCGCTAATATACGCACTATACGCAAAAAGGTCATACAAAGGGCTGGTGTCATGAGGGGCTCGGTCATATGTAAACGGCGTGAGCCGGTGTTCGCGCACATCTTCGCGATAATCTTGCAGATCGTCTCTAAACTGGTTAATAAAGTTTATATTAACCGCTTTTTTAAAATAGCTATCACCTAATGTTCGTCGCCCGATACTATTTGCAACCACTCTCGTCATGGCGGCTTTTATAAATATATCTGGATACATCGACTGTAATCCACGTAATGATACGCTCTCGGATGACAACTGCGAATCTCTGTACTGAGCAAGATACATTGACTCGCCTGCGCGGTATAAGTGCCGGTGCTCGCTAAATGGGAACGATTCAAGTAATAAATTGTATATCCTTTCGAGTTCTTCAGCGAGCGGATGGTCTGGCAGTGCATGTAAGTCAACAGCACCACCCGTTCGGATACCTTCTAAAATTATTTCGTGGTAACGTTGCGTATCATCTGCAGAAACATACGAACTATCGTGTAATGTATCATCAATAATAGGGTACATAGCGCCATACGCATATGCCGCTGGTAAAATATGCGTCAAATGCTCTTTCTGAACCGCTTGAGGTTCATGGAGTGTATCGTAAAGCCCTATTGTCAGCACCCCAGCCACCGTGCGCGCCGCTTTGCCGATGCCTCCATTTTGTATCACATGCTCTGGCAAAATACGACGCAAACGTACAAACTGATCTTCAAGCCACATAAGCTCTGGTTGATCTTTTAGGTTTGGTATATATTCTCCTACAAGTTCAGCTACACCCAGTGACGGATTTCGGTCGGCAATCCGCTGGAGTTCGTTAACGTCAAATGGATGACGAGAAAATGCCCGTCCAAACTTTTCTAGCGTATCACTGTCAGGCATTTCGGCAAGGTTATATACACAAAAAAACCCAAGATTTCGTTCTACATTTTTCTTTCTAAATGTCTCTTTGACAGAAGGCAATAGTCGACGCTTAAGTGAAGCGGCTCCACCGTATTCTCTTTCAGCTATCGTCAGCTGGTCAGTATATGAGTTTATATGCTCAGCAATGCGTTCTGGAAAGCTATCGCGCCACAAATAAAAATTTGCCAGCGTATGCTCTACGCCACCAGTCAATTTCTCTGGCGATGTATCTTCCTGCGAAAATGGGTATGGTTGTAAATCAATAAGTCTTTCGGGCATCGCAACCTTCAGTATACAATTTATAAAATATCTCTCAAAGGAACAATTTAGCTAAAGTGAGGTAGCACGTATAATGAGACGAGGAGATTAATATACAGTCTTTTTCTCACTTTATTAAAAGCTATCACTTCGTTTTTTTAGTGTTGGCCTGCGCACTTTTAAGCCTCATCCTACAGATCATTGGATATGAGAACATCGCTACATTTTTTTAAGTCTATTCTCTTTAGTTGTTGCTAAACTTGGTTATGAGATGTTCTCACACTTCGCGAAGGTAGGTATGGCATTGATATTCTGGCCATTACCGCCATCATAGTACCATTGCCGTTACTCTTAACGGACATGCAGAAGCTGGTCTAACCTTTAGATATATTGTTATTATAAGTACACGACCTAGCGCTACATAGCTCACATGAAGAAACGATAACTATACGGAGGGGTATGGCACAGAAAAATAATATACGAATCGTTAAAGCACGCGAGAATAACCTTAAAAATATCTCGCTTGAGATCCCAAAGCATAAAATCACCGTATTTACCGGTGTTTCAGGCTCGGGCAAGTCATCGCTGGTTTTTGATACTATTGCCGCTGAATCGCAACGTCAACTCAACGAAACATATTCTAGTTTTATTCGTCATCGCTTGGCACGTTATGGCCAACCAGATGCTGATTTACTTGAGAACTTATCCGTAGCTATGGTGGTTGATCAAAAGCGACTTGGTAATAACGCACGCTCAACCGTGGGAACGGTTACCGATATTTATACGTTTTTGCGCTTATTGTTTTCGCGTATCGGCCAACCTTTCGTGGGATATTCAAATGTATTCTCATTTAACGATCCCGAGGGAATGTGTCCGCACTGTCAAGGACTCGGCACCGAACAAACTGTTCAGTTAGACCGTCTTATAGACACGTCTAAATCGCTAAACGAAGGTGCTATTCAATTCCCTACATTTGAACCAGGTGGGTATCGCTGGAAACGATATGCTTACTCTGGGCTTTTCGATGCCGATAAAAAACTAGGAGATTACACCTCAGAAGAATGGAATACACTGCTTCATAAAACAGATGTGAAAATCACCAGACCCCAGCCGGGTTACCCGCCAAGCCATCGATATCGCGGCATTTTAGTGCGCTTTAAAGAAGACTTCTTTTCTAAAGATAGTCGTGAGCTTAAAACGCATGCTGCAGCAATAAAACGTGTCATTACAACTGCGCCTTGCCCTATATGCCATGGCGCACGGCTAAGTCAAAAGGTACTTAGCTGCACTATACAAAGTAAAAATATTGCAGAGTGTGCTGCAATGCAAATTAATGACCTGCGAATGTTCCTTGCATCTATAAAGGAAGTGAAAGCGCGTACCATTGTTGCCGAAACCGCAGAGCGGCTACAAAGCCTTATCGATATTGGACTCGGTTACCTTAGCCTTGATCGTCAAACTGGCACACTTAGTGGCGGTGAATCGCAGCGCATTAAAATGGTAAAGCATTTGGGCAGTAGCCTCAGTGATCTCATCTACATTTTTGACGAACCAAGTACTGGTTTACATCCGAGTAACGTCCACAAGCTCAACACACTTCTTAAGCAGCTGCGCGATAAGGGTAATACCGTATTAGTCGTCGAACACGACCCTGACGTGATTGCCATTGCTGACCATATCGTAGATATGGGCCCCGGTGCGGGGGCGCACGGAGGCGAAGTGGTCTACGAAGGAAGTCTTACAAATTTCAAACACGCTCACACACTCACTGCGCAATTTTTACATCGTGAGTCACTCCTTAAACAAGATCCGCGCACCCCGCGCACCGGCTTCCTTACTATTAAAGATGCAACTCTACACAATCTAAATCATGTGAATGTCACAATTCCAAAAGGTGTCTTCACGGTAGTAACTGGTGTCGCTGGATCAGGTAAAAGTTCCTTAATTCACGGCGTATTAAGTGCTCAGCATCCCGAAGCAATTACTATCGACCAGGGCGCAATTCATGCTTCAAAACGCTCAACTCCAGCCTCATTCGTAGGTATTCTTGATCCAATACGATCACTTCTAGGAGCAGCCAATGGCGTCAGTGCTTCATTATTCAGTTTTAACTCAGAAGGAGCGTGTCCAAATTGTAAAGGCATGGGAACCACCACGACAGATCTTGCCTTCATGGATCCGATCGTAACCATTTGCGAGGTTTGCGGCGGCAAACGCTTCACTCAAAAAACGCTTGGTTATGCTTTGCGTGGAAAAAATATCGATGATATTCTTCATATGAGTGTCGAAAACGCACTTGCATTCTTTGGTGAGCCAGAAATTCATGATGTGCTCACTCAAATGCAAGAAGTCGGCATTGGATATTTGGAGTTAGGACAATCGCTTGACACGCTTTCCGGCGGCGAACGGCAACGCCTTAAGCTCGCTCTTTATCTCAAAAAGCAAGGCAACATCTACATCCTTGACGAGCCAACAACAGGCCTCCATATGTCGGATGTTACGCATTTAATTACCATTATAAACAAACTCGTCGACAATGGCAGCACGGTCATCGTCATTGAACATAACTTAGATGTCATTTCTCAGGCTGATTGGGTTATAGATATGGGACCCGGGGCGGGTCATGAGGGTGGACGAATACTATTTGAGGGTACGCCACTCGCCATGAAACAGAGTACGACGTCTGTAACTGGAAAATTTTTGTAGCCCAGACCTTTGCTTCATCGCGGCTCTTTAGTATACTAACAAACGAAAATAACTAAGGGAGAGTAACATGACAGATAGAAGTCAGCACAATGCCGATATTGCACGTAACTTCTACGACCTACTTGGCAAAAAAGACCTGAATGCATGGATCGAATTATGGCATGAACGTGGTAAGATCACTGTACCATATCCACCCGAAGGCTTTGCCTCAATTATTGAAGGTAAAAATACTATCCACGAGGCGTTCAAAGGATTGCTAGGCAATTTTGAAACATTTGAATCAACAATCACAAATGTCTATTCAGATGCAGGTTCGGATGCCGTATGTGTAGAATATACCAATCGTGCCGTCATTGTTGGAGGCAAAGTATACACAAATACCAACATTGCCGTATTTAGATTTAAAGATGGTCTTATCAGTGAATATCACGATTATTTTGACCCGCGTCGCTTTCAGGTAGTAGTTGATGCTTTACCGAAAAATTAAAAGATCGGACACACAAAAAAAGGCAGCTTCTCTCTGCATCATTTTTACAATTTGCAATTAATTTCCAAAAATTGTAAAATGCTCTAGCTATATGCGCCATCATGAGTGAGGAGACGCCAGATGACAACGTCACGTAGTACGTTCCTCATTCTTCGCGGCAGGCAAGAACCGCCAGCCAAGTGGAGTGATCAGCTTGCCATCGAAGCGCTAGAGGCAAAGGTTGAGGCCTGGATACGGGCTGCCGCACAAGATGCAGTTGTCGTCGAAGTACCAATGGGCAACGAACCCTTCATGGTTCGTAATCCTGTCATTGCAAAATATAGGAACCTCGGCTGGACCGTCGAAGACAACACCAAGCCCGTTCGACACCTCCGCTTCTCGTAAATCCTCAAGATGGATACGGCCGCCCTACACGGGGCGGCCATGTTCATTTTCTGAACCTATAAAAAGCCCCTTCGCAACAAATGGTTACTATTTGAGCAAAGTGCTCTAATATGATATAACTACTCATGGTGTTTATTCTGACAAACTACCCTCTCACTGTGAGGTGAAGCAATGTTTAGACGAAACAGGCGTCCTAAGGATATGCCACCCGGATTTCCACCATACTCTCCACCTGCTCCTTTGCCACCTTGGCATTTAAGACCGTGGTGCGCTCAGCTCGCGGAGTTGTTAAAGCCGGGTATGCAGGTGACGGCTCGTGGCCATTTTTTTGGTATAGCCTCTTCTATCGACTTCAGGGATTATCATAATCTAAATGGAGATCGTTGGGAATCACGTCGAATCCTTCTCAATCATGGGTATTGGTTCGAGTTTAGTTACATTAGTGCAATGGGCGGCATTTGGCAGTACATTCCCAGTCACGCAGGTATTCCTGATGGTGCCTGGCCTGGGGACACAATGAGCCTCACTATTAACGGCGAAGAGCGTATCCTTTTAGCCTCAGGGAAGGGTGCGTACGATAAGTACGTATTGCCAAATGGAGTCTCTGGTCAGCATTGCATACGCTGGTATGGCGACGGTGCAGTCAATGAGTATGTAGGACTCATCGAAAGGTTTGATGATGGACCATGGCTAGGTGCTATGGCAGAGGTTATCCATGCAGAGGATATTAGTATCATCTAGTTGAGTCGTCTCCCGTTGCTATTCCGGGTTATGTAATAGCAAGCGCTGCCGAGGAGCGCCCAATCCTCGGCACAACCAAAAATCATTCAATAGTAGATCATAAGCTAATACTTTGTCAGCTTAAATGACACTTTATACACCATTGCCTGAACTTTATCGCCAATTTCTTGCAGAGCATAGTTAAGTTTTGAATCTCTTTCACCAACTATAATGTAGCCACGAACCTGCGCGCTTGGCTTACCTAATTTATTTCTAACCCACCCTATATAGCGAAGCACTTGCCCAATCACTTCGTCATTTTTGCGTCCTTTTTTGAGCTCAATCACAACAAATCCGCCCTTCTCGTCTTGGGCAAGTAAATCAATATAGCCAACTTCTTCGGTGTAATATTGCTTGCCCGTATTACCATTTTCATCGGTATAAAGCGTTAGCTTTTCGCCAAAATCAATCTTTTGCCAATTTTCAACAATAAACTCTTCGAGGTGCTTTTCTAAAGCATAGCTCATTTCCTCGTCGGCAATTTCGTCGATGCTACTAAACGTATCAGTCTCATAGCCCAAAACCACGTTATAATCTCGCTCAGAAATCTTACTCGACCCACCCTGAGCCGGCACCCAGCTAATGCTATTAAACGCTTTGCGCGGCTTGGGCTCATCAAAGACCATCACATCTTCAAGGTCGATTTTAAGAGTCGTAGGATCAAGGAATAAATTCTGTGACTCCTCAGGGTCTTCATACGCACCTGTTTTTAACGTGGCAGCACCCACAAACACCTGATTGCTCGTTCCCGTAAGATAAAACAACACTTTATCTCCCGGCTGAATTGCTTTTCGGTTTGGCGTATGCAGCCCAAACCCCCAGCAGTGACGCTCCTTCACGAGGTACGTAAAAACTTCGCGCGCCTTGCGCTGTTTGCCATACACTGATAGATCCGAAACCTGAAAGACATAATATGCCATAACTACCTACTCCTTTGTCCTACGTTACTATAGCATTGTTTCGAACGCGAATGTATTATAATACAAATCGCAACCTCTCGAGCAAAGGTAAAGACATGCAGCGTCTCAGCGAGAAGACCGTAGAATCGCTTCTAGCAACCTTACAAAGTTTGAAGAACAAACATTCCATGGTTCTTACTATCCAACAACAATTCTGGGACAACCAAACGCAGCCACCAGGCAAACTCAACAGGACAGTTGACACGCAGGTGTTTACGTTCGAACGCGGCTCTAGCGAAGAGCATTCATGGGTTATCGTTAGGCTTAGCGCGTTGTTCTTCTCCATCTTTGTCAGCGACGATAGTTCTCCGCCAAGCCACGAAAATCCTGTGACACAATATGAGGTTGTCGGAAAAACAGTCTACTTTGAAACGAGTGGCGGGAATCCGCAATTAAAAACATCACTCACTTTCTCCTGAAGTCTGCCGGTCGCCTGTCGTTGTCTACTCCCCGGACAATGACAGGCGGCATTCTATTTTAAAGTAATTTCGGTAAAATCACCTACTGTATAATCAGCACCTTGCAAATCATCTGTTGAATGGGATGACAAAATACCAATAACTGTCATGCCAGCGCTTTTTCCTGCGGATACACCAGGAGGAGAGTCCTCAAAGACGAGACACTCGCTTGGATCAACTCTGAGTTGCTTTGCAGTTTCCAGATATATTTCAGGGTGTGGCTTGCCTTGACTAACATGCTCATCACCTAAAATAACTTCAAATCTACCTTCAAGTCCAAGTTCCTTCAGAGTAAAATAACGATTCTTCGCTGGTGCCGTTGTAGCAATGGCAGTCTTAATACCTCTTTCATGCAGAGTATCAATGAGCTTGGTTAACCCCGAAATTTCCCTGATTTTAGGCGCGAATAGTGTACGATATAACGACTCTTTTTCTTCAGTATATTGAAGTTCTTCATCTTTATTAAGTTTGTGACCAAAAACAAGCTCAAATATCTGATCGTTCTTCTTGCCAGAGATTTTATTATGAAATTCCTCAGCCGTCAGGTTAATACCATGTCGCTTCAAAAATTCTTGCCACGCTTTTTTATGATAGGCCATATTATTAATCATTGTGCCATCCATATCAAAAATTGCAGCCTTGAAGCCATTCAGAGAAATACGTATGTTCATATGTTAACTATAACACTCTACACGCTTACTCACCCTTATCATACGATATAGATCTAGTAGTAGCGATTTTAGGATTTCTCTATATGTAGCAAGAAGTTTTCCAACCAGCCTAAACTATTAAGCTCAGTTTCTATAAATTGTACGTTTGTATCTATCCATACTCTTCGGCTATCCTAGGATGGCGCCTTAGTTTAATTTTAAAGACTTGACGCAGGCTTCTGGTTAGAGCCAGGCTCAGAGTATAACAACCTGTGGTTAAATCGAAGTTAATTACAAGAAAAAGCGTCGCGAAACTTACTCTGTCTTTTTTACACGTTGCCAAGGCCAGCGACCTTCAATTTCCATCTCAAACTCAACCCCAAGTAGAGATCGGATTACCACAATAATTGCTAGGATAACAACGCTGTCTATACTCAGATTACCAGCGACCGAACGAATGATATCTCCTGCAACTAGAAACTCAAGGCCAATGAGAATGCTGCGAGCAAGGTTATGTCGATATGTTAGGTAAAGATCATGTACACTTTTTTGCTTAAACGCCACAATGATAATTGCAAAAGTTGACAAAACCGCACCAATTAGAATAACCACCACCCCTGCTGCATCGAGTAGCTTGCCGGCCGTTTGTGCGAACATTGTAAAATCAAACATTACCATTATCGTGGCAAAATGCGTACAATTTGTCAATTAAAAGATGCTGAAATACCAGCGACGGATCAATATAGGATTTTTATATTAAAAAGTTAGACCAACTTCATATTTGATGGCGCAGGCAATTTTAACGGGGGGTTGTCGGTAACCCAAGCGTATTCGATGGCAGATAAATATCCGTTCGCGACCCAGACCGTAATTTCGCCAATATACTCACCCGCATCATTCCGAACTTCGGATGCAGTCGGTATTTCGCCGTCCACCACAGATGCCTTACCTATACTGCCAGTCACCGTGAGATCTACACTAGGGAGACCTTCAACCCATGTACCAGTTACCTGGCAGTATGGAATTTGTGCACGAAGTTCATCAGCTCCAGCAAAATTTACTGAGAGCATCAATACAAGGACATCACGTTCAGCATCGCTCAGACTTCGTGGAAAATAGGTTTTGAGATCATATTATCGATATTCCTTTGGCTACTATATGCGATCAATAAGACTAGGCTGATTTGGCTTAGGTGAATGTACAGTAGGGTTTACTTCATATATAGCCAGCCCGCCTGGATATGGACGAAGCATGTCGTAGAGCGAGTTAGCGTCGGTAATCGCTGGATCAAGCCAGCGTGTTTCATCTTCACGCTTAATGATAACGGGCATGCGAGTGCTTGAGTCGGGCATATCGGGAGTTGCTTCGGTAGTAAGGATTGAGTATGTACCGTGTGTTATAGCCTCTGAATCTTGCCAAGAGCTATAGATACCAGCGAATGCAAATAGAGATTTGTCCTCAAGTTGAGCATAGTATGCGCGCTTCTTTCCACTTCCATTCAGCTCATAAAAGCCATTTGCTGGCACAAGACAGCGTCTTTCACGTATTGCTTGCTCCCAGCTATGTCGAGAGAAGATATTCTCCGAGGGAACATTGTAAGTCTTATAGCGAAATACTGAATTAGTATCTTTAGCTCCTTTGGCAACAAGTCCCCATTTCATAAGCTTAAGGATAGAGGTACCTTCGTGATTTATAATAACGGGAGCACTTACTGTTGGGCTGTAATTGTAATGCGGCTTTACGCCTTTTGGCAGCCCCTCGGAGAGATGAAAACGGTTGCTTAATT
This sequence comes from uncultured Candidatus Saccharibacteria bacterium, assembly GCA_964615445.1. GTDB lineage: Bacteria > Patescibacteriota > Saccharimonadia > Saccharimonadales > Saccharimonadaceae > JALRBM01. The sequence goes on from CAZTOK010000009.1 coordinate 30,665, forward strand.
CAGCTATATCATAAAGCGCATATCGAGAGATCATGACCTTAGTATAGCGCACTCCATCGCTCACAGTTACAACAGCCTATGTTTTGAGATGCAGCTCAGCAGCTTACCTTCTTTTCAATCTTCTTGACATATACGCATTGTATGAGCATAATCTATCATAATTAGGTTTACTGATAACAAGGGAGTTTTGATGCTATATAACCATACTAATTTTGGCTATTCTGTTTATAATACAACCGTAGGTGCCAGTTGGCTTGAATCAGTGGAAGCCGTACTTGAGCACGGAGAAACTACTTTCGACGAGGGTCGAAAACGCCTCAGCCTTCAGTCGTTTAGAATCAAGAGCGAAAGCCAGGATATCACTAATGACCACGATATCGAAACATATGGCGACAAAGAAAATATCGCCAAAGTAGTAGCGCTTAATTTTGAACAGCCAAAAATGGTTGATATCGATGTTAACCCTAGCTTCGGTCCCGGTGCGAAAAGCTATTATACACGCATTCAGGAAGGTCGTATGCTTGACTTTGCAATCAAGCGTCTCAGTACTATTCCTGAAAGCAAGAAAGCGGTCATCGTATTCCCTACATACGAAGACTACGAAGCAGTGCTAACTAACCCTTGGAACGACTACCTTCCCTGTATTGTTTCGGTGCAATTCAGAATGCTTCCCAATGGAGGGAGCGGCCGATACAAGCTAAACACTATTTTCAATGCCAGGTCTCTTGATGTGTTCCAGAAAGGACTAGGTAACCTCGTAGCTATCACGATGATGTCAGAGATGGTAGCCAAAGGTATTTCAGAGAATACTGGACGAGAAATTAGCCTCGGCTTTGTAGAGGGCCTAATTACCGATGTACACCTTTACGAAGAGACCTTTGATGCTGCAAAGGAAGTCATAGCCAAGACAAAGATAGGAACGAATAAATAATGAATAGCTCAGTCACAGAATTGGATAGGGTTTTAACTTCACAACGTAAGTCAGTCTTTTCTGCGCCCAAAAAGAATGAAGAGGTAATCTTGCTTTTCTCAGGTGGCATGGATTCTGTCATTGCGGCCTATATGCTTATCGATAAGCTTGGCTGTAAGATCGTTCCTCTATACGTACAAAGAGGAGCCAGAGCGGAAGAGGCCGAACTTGAGAGTGCGCAGCTCTTTGTAAAAGATATTAATACCAAATATCCAGGTAAGATACGAGATCTTCTCGTAGTTGCCGCTGAATACCCTCCAAAAAGTCTCAAACAATATCTTCCCCCTGCTCACAAAGCCACAAAGGGACATCCAGGCCGCAACCTATTTCTCGTTTTGGTTGCAGCATATTACCTCAGCGGATTAAAAGCTGAAAATGCCTCTACAAAAACAATCTTCATTGGCAATTCACCTGATGATACCTTTCCTCATTCAAGCCTAGCTGCTGTTCGTTCAGCAAACATTGCGGTGTGTGTTGATCAAGATGATTGGAGTATCCAGGTTACTTCACCTCTGTTTGAGCCTGGCCTCTGGGGGGACATTGATAAACGCCAGCTCGTTGAATATGCAGAAAAACACAATATAGATATTCGCAGCACCCACACTTGTACGGCTTCGATTGAGCCTTGTGGTGAATGTGGTGAATGCCTTGTTAGATTGCGATATTTACAGTAAGCTCTACTGCGCGTTAGTTTCTTGCAAGAAATCAGTAAGTTGTTGCCATCTGCTCGTGTTCCATACGGAAGTTCGTTCATCATTAGACAGGTCAGCAAGCGGTACGTCCCAGCCATCGGGCACAAAAAGAACATCGACTGTCGAACCCTCGTGATGTGCAGGGTCTAGTGCGATACTCCCGAGCGTTGACGAAGTAAATACACGAGAAGTATCAGTAGCGGGATCATAGTAGGCAAGCGCATCGACAAAGTTAGCTTTGCGTGACGCCTTATTTTGCATCAAAGTCAACACATCAGCAGCCGTTAATGTTTCGTTCATATATTTCATATACGGGCCAGGAAATCCATTTAAAGCCTCGATTGAGAGTCCTGCATCCGCGACAACGACCGGTTGGCCTAGCTGTGCCGCAATCCACTTAGCCGAGCTACTAGCAACTTCTTCAACAGAATTTGCTTGTATCTCTGGCGTCTCTAAATCATGCTGACGAAGTGTAATGACACTTAGTAAGTTTGCTTTCTTGAAAAAATTCTGAGCGACAGCGAATTTATGACTGTTTGTTGTAACGAAGTTTATTGTTAGCATAGGTGAATCCTTTAGATTTGATTAATACGGCGCGCATCGTGCGTTCTGTCGACTTCTATATTACTGTGCTTTAAGATTATACCACTAAGCAGATCGACTGCCGCCTTAGGCGTGTCAGTGGAGTTATCAATGGTATAATACGGCACCCCTAGCTCCTCTGCAAGTTCCGCACCAGCGTCAGCCTCTACTTGCTGATGGTGGCGGATATCATCGAGATCGGTCGATCGGTGAATCCTCCCCAGTGCCGCTCTCCTTGCTGCGACAACTTCCGCGTCAGCAGTCATGACTACGAGGGCACCAACACAGAAATGATCCACGGGCGAGCGTGGAAATTCGTAGTCACCTCGTTCGGTCACGACTGCAAAATGCCCGTCTCGTATACCATGCGGCATACGAGCTATCTCTTCGTACATCATTTCACGAGCTAATTGCCGGGATCCTTCTGACTGTTCAGGCAATAGATCGTGATGAATTCCTAATATCTTTGCCATTATCTCGGAGCCTTTTATTTTAGGGATTTGTACGTTATGAGTATTTGCAAGAATCTCCAAAGACTTATCTATAATAGTTGTTTTTCCGACTCCGTAGACGCCGCCTACTCTGATTTGTGTCATCTTCTTACTACCTTATCCTTATTAATTATTAGACTGTTCGATTTTGCGTAGAGATTAAAATGACAGTCGTCAAATATACTACTAATATTTACAAGAGGTGTATTTCCTATGAGATCAAGTACGGAAGCATGGGGAGCGCTAGGGAGCATATAAGTCCTTATTTACATAAGTATTGTTAGTATAATTCAAAGAGGCGAGTATTCATGAGCGTTCAATTTACTCGATTTTCCAAAACAAACTCTAGGATACAGGCTCTGCCTACCCTAAAATGCAATGTCTTAGCAATTTATCATTATTTTATCACATGTACCTTAAACTTTCCTATGCCTTTTATGTGTATAGCTAGCTTAGCCCTAGTCTCCTATGGCTTTTTATGTTTAACGAGCTCATAACAGAGCTTTGTAATAATCTCGTGACCGAAGAGGAGGGCGTTGTCTAAACTTTTAGTGAAGGCGCCAAATCCATTTATGACATCCTAACACGTAAACAACCTAATGCCTGTCATACGGGAAGTCGTTACGTGCGACGTTATCATCATATGGCTGAATATATAAAGCCAGGAGCCTAAATTACTCTAGAATGATATAATAAGTTAAGTGGTTACGTTTGTCGATTGTAATAGCGGGAGGGTTTATGGCTAAGGTATACTACAGTACTATCTTCGAACATAGTGTTGACAAAGTCTGGTCCAAGATCAGTAATTTTAATGATGACCGCTGGTCGGGCGATGTGACCGAAAGTTCAAGTGAAAATGGTAAATCGGGGTCAACTGTAGGGACAATACGCGTGCATACATTTGGCGGTCAGACTGCTCGTTCGGACCTACGAGCCTATTCTGCGGTTGACCATTTTTTACGTACGGTTTTGTCGGCGCGGCGCCATTGCCTATTACCGACTATCAATCCACGCTGCGTGTTACGCCCGTGACTGATGGCAACAGATCATTTGTAGAGTGGTCGGCTACCTTTGATTGTGCCGAAGCAGATCAAGAAAAAATATCTACCTCACTTGCAACATCCTATCAGAGATGGCTCAGGGCATTAGACAAAAATCTTACGTAGGCAATCCGATTATACACTTACCTATCCCCCTCAAGCGCTTGCTCTATATAATACTTGAGAGCCTCTTCATTAATATCGCTCGAATGCTCAAGCCAAATAGTTTTTGCCACCTTTCCGGCGCCAGTTAGGAGACGGTATGGATCATCGAAAGATGCGCCCTTACTAAATGACAAGGTCAGGCCCTTTTTAGTCGGATTGATAACCCAAAGCCCATGCTTGCGCCGCCACATGATGACACCATAGCTAATGACCTCGCTACCCTCAGGCGCGGTTGCACGCATAAGCTCACGAAGTCGCTGCAGCATATCTAAGTGCTCTAGCGGTACCTTGGCTTTAATGTACTCATCGACTGTCATACTGTAAGCATAGCATTTTATGCACCTGCAAACATGAGATGAACCAAAACGATTTTTAATGCACTGCATGACTGGGCGTAAGTCTCTCAACTAGCACTCCTTGATAAATGATTTTATGCTTGTTGTTGAGAGGCTAGGATTTATTATAGTAGGGATCAGGTCATGGTAGGTGCGATTTATGAAGACTTCTAGAATTTCCGATTCCGGCAACTTTCCAATGCCGGAATCGCACCTTCATCCTCGAAGCATTTCGGGAAGTAGATCGTTAAACCTCACCACAGGAAGTTTGGTGATGGTTGCCTTATCGTCAAGATGCGGATACTGCATTTGGTAGACAATGTTGATACCACCAAAAACTGCCTCTTGCCAATCGAAGCCCATCTTCTCGACGACAGCCTTGACCTCCTCGCCAGTATCAGCTTCAATCTCAATGAAAGGGTTGAGCCAAGGCCATTCATCAAGCGTAACGACTGCCTCATTGAGCCTCCAAGTCTCACGACGAGTCTCTTGGTAAGATTCGGAGCAGTTATCGAGGATAGCCCTCGTAAATTCTACAGCTGCCTCAAAGTCAATATTATCTGCCTTGAATGGAATCTCCACCGCACCACCAAGTTCAAGCTTGGCGTGTTGCTTATAGACGACGGTTACCCGACCGCCCTCATCACGCACACGCACGAAAGCATCTTTGGATCGCATTTCCGGAGTCTCTATAATAGCGCGCCTGACAGAAGCAGATGGCTCAAGCAGCTTTGCTCCAACCAAGTCGAGCTTCTTTCTAATCTTAGCAAGGTCGACATTGAGGAATTTTGCTTCAGTTTCTTGGATAGGCATGAACTCAGTATAGCAATAAAAACAACTTGAGGGATTCAAATGCTTTCAATAGAATGGGAATTTAAAACACAAAGAAAACACGCAATTTTGCGTGTTTTCTAACTCTGTAAATAATTTTAGCTGCTTAATTACACCCTGCTCTCCAAGTCCTTCTTTCCAAATATCCGCACGAGTGCTTTGTAGTCTTCCCTTATTTCTTCTCGCTCATCCTCAAAAAATATCTTCGGGCCAAAGTCTCGCTCAATCTTTCCCATAAACCATTCTTGCCACTCTTCGTATGAATGAGTATTTTGTGGTCGATTCATATAGCAGATTATGGGAAAGAAGTTGGTTTGGATATGCCACATGCCATCTGCCGTCGCAAGAACTTTTCCTTCTAGAGTAGCAGGTGAATTACCAGGTCGTGACCCATGAGTGCGAACAGCTTCCATAACTTCTTCAGTCTCATCACGACCAAAACCGGCTTTTAGTAGTATTTCTTTACCTTTTTCTTTTGACCATGAGTCAAAGTTTTCATCACCGCGCTCATATTTGCTGTCACCTAAATCATGAAGAAGAGCTGCGCAGTATACTTTTTCTACATTGGCGTTATATTTTTCCGCTAGCTGCTTTGCCTTGTTGGCGACCCACTGAGTGTGATGGCGCCACATCCATTTTCCCATAGTTGTTGTTGCGGCTGCGTATAGCCTATTAACTTCTTCGAATACCAATTTGCTTCGTTCCATATTCTGACTATAGCACGGAGAGATTTACAATAATCCTCCTCTATCATGAAAAAAGATTGATAAATTATCAATCTTTTTTCATGGCTGGGGGTGAGGGGCGTTGTCCAAGCTTCGGAAAATGATACCCAGCTAATCGAACTTTGCGTGAAGCCGAAGCGTAAGTGAACATATAGAATCAGCTGGAAGCCGGCACGTTAGCTATCCCGGAAAAGACAAGAATAAGTCCGGGATCACCATTCTGAACAGCAAGACGCCAACCTTCGCGGTCAGCCAATTCCTTAACAATGGAGAGGCCGAGGCCCATTCCATCTTTGTCTGCGTAGGGTTGGCTGCCGCGATAAAAACGTTCAAAAAGATGCGGTAGGTCCTGCGCCGGGACACCATGACCATTATCCTCAAATGCCAAGGTGTTAGGCGTGGGCATGCTAATTTGTATATGGTTCCCGCCAGAGTGCAGCACTGCGTTATATATGAGATTGTGCAGTATCTGCTCAAGCGTCCGCGGATGTACATGTACCTTATAGTCTTCTGGTATTGTGACTTGGACCGTAAAGTTATTTGCTGACAATATACTATTGAGCGCCTGTACGCTCCGCTTACATAACTCGCGCGGGTATATATTTTCGGCTGGCTGTTTTAAAGGGACTCGTGCTTTGGCATAATCATCGAGTTGTGCGACGACGGTAATAAGCCGCTCGGTCGTTTGGTAGAGTCCTTCCACCCGACGTTTATCCAATTTATATAATCCGTCTTTTGCCGCAGCGAGTTCAGCTAGCAATGAAGCTAGCGGCGTATTAAGTTCATGGGAAGTATCTGATATAAGGTTCTTGCGAAGCTCTTCTTCCTCTTGCAGGCGTGCGTTTAAATGTTCTACTTCTTGGGCGATAGTATGTATTTCGCGCACTCGAACTTGAGGTGACGCTTCAGATGTGCGCAATGACCTACCGATAGCTTCAAGCGGACGGGTTATATATTGTCTTAGTAAATAATGTATTCCAAGCGGAATACCAAGACAAAGCAGTATAAGCTCGCCTCCTATGAGCCAGCTCGGCAAACGATGGATAATATGTGATGAAATAAAAACATCTACTAACAAAACGGTCATCACCGCAGCGAAGGGAAGAAGTAGAACAATGGCGTCCAGCAGCCGATTGAGTTTTATAGTTTTTGCTTTCATGCTATAAATCTATATCCCATCCCAATGACGGTCTGAATGCGCTTTGGCTCCGCGGGCGTGGCCTCAATCACTTTTCGGATCGCCTTTATGTGCGCATCTACGGTCCTGTCAAAAATGACGTCCGGGCGTACGTCATCGGCGTGGATTGAATCTATTATTTGCTGACGCGTTCGCACTTCGCCGGCATGACTTATTAAATCAAAAAAGATATTGAACTGAGCAGTGGTGAGCGGACAACGCTGCCCATCTTTTAAGACGATGCGCGTTACGGGGTCTGCAACAAATGGGCCCCTGGTTACTTTTCCTTTATGTACTCTTCGAAGAAGCGTTTCGATGCGAGCAACAAGCAGCGAAGGATTGAATGGTTTACGTATGTAATCGTCAGCACCGGTGGTAAGTGCGAGAAGTTCATCAAGGTCTGTTGTGCGCGCCGTGACCATGACAATAGGTATGTTGGATGACTTTCTGATTTGCTCACAGAGTGCTATACCATCTATGCCCGGGAGCGTAATGTCGAGCACTGCCAGGTCGGGTGTTTCCGTTTGAAACAATTGCAGGGCTTTATTGCCGTCTGCCGCCTCAATGACGGTATGACCGGCCTGCTCCAAATACGCAGCTTCAGCTCGTCTCATGATTGTTTCGTCTTCTGCAATAAGAATGCGCATAACACTAGCGTACCATTACTTATTGTTTAGTGACTATGGGTCGATGTTTTTGATTGTTTTAGCATCAGAATGCTTACGAATAGTATCCAGAGTGGCAATGGGAAAACGGCTATTCGTTCCATGCCGCCCATTCCAAGCCCAAGGTACTGACCACCGAAATGCAAGAAGCCGGCGATTAGACCAATCGTTCCAGCAATAAACGCGCTGCGGCGAGCTACTGCGAACTGACTTATTTTCTGGAGTCCTGCTGACGCAAAAAGCAAACCGATGTTCCCGAAGATTAATATGAGCAATGCACCCAGTATATGGAGATTTTCGTCAACGTCAAAAGGGTATTTCCCAGCAAGCATCCACCCCAAAGCAGCCATCGCGAGTAGTATTCGTGCTGCCCAGGCACGGAACGTGCGGCGCCAGAGGACGTGGCTCAAGGCAATTCCGGCAATAATGAGCAACCCTCCGGCAATAACCGACAAGTTAAATATATCGTGCAAGGGTGAGCAAACGTATCGCACATGCTCCGTCGTCAATGCGCAGGTTACTTGACCCAGATCGCTAATGTTGTTACTCGACCAGCTATATGCCGGATGATGCCAAGCGGATTGCACCAATAAGTGTCCTCCAAAGAAAAGTATGGCCGCAGCCAGCCATGCAAGACCGCCTACCTTTGCTATTTGTATGCGTCTTTCTGATATTCGCATATTCGTCTCCTTAAGTTACGGGTCGATTATACAAAGCCAATGTGAATGTACTGTGAAGGCAGATATAATGTTGTCGCGTATCATTCTGGATCAAAAAAGAGCCCGAGGGACGAGCTCTCTTGTATATAATCTCATGGCTGACCTAGTGTCTCGAAATTGGAACACCATATATCCAAGTTTAGTAGTCATGCATGAAAGGCTTCGCGCTCTTGATTTATTTAACTGTACCTCACCCTAGCTCCATCACTGTTTATTATTCGTGGATTCTATTATTCAACAACGGATGCAGGCGATCTTGTAATATCAGACGGGGCAGTACCAACTTGGACGTTAAGCATAACAGATCCGGCATCAGTCCATTCATTGCCGTCGTTTATCTCAAAAATAAACTTATTGACGCCATCGTTTGTAAGGAAAATAGCATTTACATCCAATACCATTCTTGCGGTCAAGGAGGATGAAGGAATCGGCTGTTCAAATTCCGGTTGAGTATAGCCTGTCGACTCCACTAAGTCAGTCGATAATTCGGGCTCTCGTCTCATTCTGACTTTTAGCAGTTCACTCCCTTCAGTTCCCCTATCTCTTGTCCAAAATGTCACGATCGCTACATTCGGAAGCATAGTGGGTAAGTTCTCAACCTGAACTTGGTCAATTATATCGATAATCGAAAGTTGTTCCGTACGTTGATTAATGATTGCCTTCGAACAGACAACGCCGTATGCAAAATTCATATTCATAACCTCATAACCCTTAGTTCATTTGACGCACCGGAGGTAAACTGAATCGCATTATTTTGTTCGTTATAGTTAATTGCGACGTTGGCACTATCCTGTCTATAGACGGCGGTGTGTGTAGTATTTAAAGATTCTCGTAGTACGCTTATCATTTGCTTAGCCCACCACATATTTCCTGGAAAAACTAAGGGAGAAATTCGTTTTCGAAAAATTTCAGGGCTTAATTGATATATGAGATAGAAATATACTGCGAGCGAGGCATCGTATGGATGCATATACTGTTCATCGTTATGCGCTGCCATAAGAGCATCGACTCTGTCCGCTAATAATCTTGCCGACTCTGATGCGTTTTGCTTCAAGTTATCAAAAGCCTGTTTATACTCGATAGAGCTTTCAGTATATACAGTAAATGAAGCTAGCGTATTGGCCGCGTATGCACTTGATGTGAACCCTATACTTTCAATGAAACGGAACAACTTACTCATCGAATTCATACTATATTCCTGTCTGTCCATATTTCAATGGACTTTCCATATCCCATCGGTACTTTGTCATGTCTATGAAAGTATTCACTATGTGCACCCCACTTACTTAGTATAGTTAATTCCAGCTTACCGTTTACGGTTCTCGTACTCCAAATGATCCCTGTATGAGTTACGTTACTTTCATTGCCCATATAATAAACAATGATATCCCCTCTGACAATCCCATTTGTTAAGGTTATCCTATCTACATCAAAGTTAATACATTCACCGATTTTTTCATATCTATGACTTGTTAACATATTACGAACATCTTCGAACCATCCGAGTTTTGCAGCAAAAGTAAGGCCATGACAATTGTATTCATTTGTATATTTAGCACTTCTAACCCGTACGCCAAGATACTTCTTATAGAATGTATTTTGCGCGGCCATAGAGGATGGTGGTAGGGGTGGGGCTATAATTCTTCGAAATTCAAAGTCTGTCCCATCTCTAGCTGTAAATTTAAAGACTGCAATTGGTGGCATATACATCTAGTATAGCGCAAGTGTAGTTATAATCTGGGGGAATATAAAAGTCACACGATGTCGATTTGTCACCTTCATCCATTTATAGCGTATGAATTTGTAAGAATATAGTTCAGGATACTCTTTAAACGCACTACTTCGAGATTAGTTGGCTCGGCATAACTAGAGCCGTGTTCAATACCATTCCTAATCTTTCTGAACTTCGCAAGAATCTCGATGTCCTCGATTGTGAGATAGATTTTTTTCGCCTCCAGATACTTCTGAATTTTGTCATCTAGCGTTCTCTGATTAACCTTGCCTAATGCAATTTGGATAGACTCGGCCTCTCTTCCATTCAAAACTTTCTCGATTTTCTCTTCAATATCTTTTATTTCTTCTTTTTTGAAACGCTTTGGAAATTTAATGTCCACACACAAAAGCTCTACGACTTGCCAAAACCCGACAGTGACCAAAAGAAAATCATTAGAGTTCCTAAACCTATTCCATATAATCAATGGCTTTAGAATAGTATCGAGTTGTTTAATCCCTTGCTCATAATCAAAACTAATATTCGGTAATTCATGCTCTTGTGATGGTAAATAATCATCGAGGCCATGAAGCCACGTATATCCCTTGGGGAGATTGACAAGCAGCAGTGCACCTCCTCTTCTCAAATGTAAGTGAAGCTTTTTTCGTTCCCACAAATTTAACTCGTCCTTAAATTTAGAGTAGGGATATTGGAGAAGCAATGAGTAGTAGGTTAGAAATGCGTCTGCTTGCTCAATGGCGATTGTTTCTACGTCATAAAAGTTTGAACCATCAAGTTCAAAACTTAAGATACCATCAGCTTTTAAAAGTAGCTCCCAAAGTTCTTTCGCATCATCAGTGGGAATTTTCGTCTTGAGGTCATTCGTACTCATTAAAGTAAACTTTCCATACTTCACTTTATGTGTAAGCTTGATCCCGTTAATTGAGATGAACGCTACATACTTTTTTACCGAAGGGTCATAACCTTGAATATTTATACGATCGTCTGGCAATCCTGACATTCGGCACATTGCATAGAGTAGATCAGGCGTAGGAATGCGTGTCTGAAGACCCGACATATGTGTATCCGAAAACTCAATACCGCCTTCGAGCCTCACGACAATAAACTCATCTTCTTCCGAAACCGTAGTTATATTGCCAGTAAACATCTTCCGATATTTTTTCACCCTGTAGACTATTACCTCTTCAAGTAAATTTTTCGGATCTTCCTGTAACCAATCATTCTTTTTGACTTTTATTTCAGCAATGGGCATTTTATTAATTTCAGACGTTATCACGAAATCTGTCATTGGAATTTTATAAGAACCAAACTGGGCAATATAGTTATTCATTACGACTACCTTGCTGATTTTGTCGTCGCTGCTGCTTTTCAACTAGCTTCAATCTTTTCGCTTCACTGCCGCGAGGCTTATAGCGGCCCAAAAATAATTCATGCATACCTGGCGTATCTTCTGCTGACTCAAAACTTCCGAGATCGAATGATCGTCCTCGTCTTCGGGGCCCAAATTTGTTAGCAAATATACCCTGAATTCTATGCAAAGTATCCCATTCTTGATCAGTTGGGCGTGTATCGTCAGGCGGACGACCCCATTGGTCTTGAGCGTAACTTGTACCATCACTGAAACCAACGAAGACATCGCCCCCAACATTGAGAGATCTTGGGTCGGGAAGCATAAGGAGACCATCCCCAAAGTCCTTCCATTCAGCGGAGTTTACATACCTCTCAGGATAGAGCCAGTCTTCTTTGTAAGCTGCAACATATCTTTGTGCTTTGTTTTTCAAAATAAAGTTTATCTGTCGCACCTCCTCTTCCGATAGGTGGCGGCTAACTTGAATCAGAGTGTAATTGAAAACAGTTGGGCGATAGGGATTAATGTTTGGCCGTCGTACCATACCGTTCTGGAATGGATTCTTTGCCCAGCCCGAATGCGTCAATACGAGTACCTTATTCATTGACAGGGGAAATATAGTATGTGAGCCCATTAGATTTGGGTCGGGGTCGGATTCGTCTCGATTCCAAGTACGATTATGCGTACCGATCTCCCTGTTATATACAGTTACGGGATTGTCAGAGATAATGAATTTAGTATCAGACTCGTTGGCATCTGCAATCTGCCAAATACATTCAGACCACACAGCAGAATAGTAATTCCTCATGTGTACCATGGTTCTCATCAGCTCGGGTCTGCCGATTACTCCTAGCTTTTTTGATAACCAATCCAATCCCCTTGGGGTTCGTAATCTCTGCGAGCCCAGGTACGGCATCATATTCCTATAGGCTTCGTAGTCTATACTTGTGTGATCAAAGTTCTCAAAATATCTTACCGACTTAATCGCATCCCTGTCGATCTTTCCAAAAAAGGTATCCTCTACCTGAGTATTCCTTTCCTCGCCAAACCATCGAGTATATAGGTCGTCCTGCGAAAAGCATTTTGACGGCCCCCTGGTTTTTAATGGTTGATCAGTAACCTTTTTACCACTTGGCGTTGTAAACATGTCAGGTTGCAAGTCAAGATAACACAAATTACGTACCTGCTCATCAGCCGGTATAAAACCCTCTTGATACCATCGGGGTACGTAATGATTGTTCTTATATTGCGGCATACTGCTCTATTCAATGCGATTGGTCTTACGTCCTTGCACCGAATCGTTTGTGTATCTCGCAATTCTCGGGGTCACAAGGAGGGCTATTTCGCTCTGCTTCTCTCATTCTGCGCATTATGTCGAGGACTTCTTCGAGTACTCGCTCTTTCTCGCGTTCGTCGATCGGCTTATTGTCGGTACTAGTGGGCGTATTGTTATTTGAGTGTTCCATAATCTATTATACCCACATTCAGCTAAACAGAGGTAGTCGCTGCTCTAGTTTGTTTGGAAAATAAATTCTGGAACACCCTAACAGGGGTGTGGAATGGGTAAATATAAGAAAATCGCTATAAAAGCGATTTTCTTATCTGTAAATAATCTCATGGCTGGGGAGGAGGTTCTGGAATAGAACTTTTGTAGACTCTGAGAAGGGTGAAAATTTAGAACGCGACGTTCAATTGATGCGTCAGCTTCTTGACGAAGATGAGTCTGAGTCGGAGACAAATTCATGAAACTCCCCTTCTCTTTTTGTCATTCGAAGAGCTCTCTGAACGAGCTTCTGACGTCAAAGCTTTTTAATGAGACGACGTTCTATCCTGCCTTTCTAAAAGATTTAGCAAAGTGTAAGAGTGAATTGATTATCGAAAGCCCGTTTTTAACTACCAGACGAGTATTGATGGCTCTCCCCATTCTTACAAAATTGAAGAGTCATGGCGTAGAAATCATCGTTAATACTCGTGACCCTCTTGAGCAGGAGGGTCACATGAGATTAGAGGCTGAACGCTCAATAGAATTACTACAGGACGTTGGTGCCAAAATCTTAATTACCGGTGGGCATCATAGAAAGTTAGTAATTATTGATAGAGCTATCTTATATGAAGGAAGTTTGAACGTGCTCTCTCAGAACGATAGTTGTGAAGTAATGCGCAGAATTGAGTCAGTACAGTTGGCACGGCAGATAATTGAGTTTATATGCTTAAGTCAGTATATCTAAGGTAAATCATCGTTTTTAAGACGAGCAGTCTCATCATCAGAAATGGATACGAGGTATTGATATAATAGATACATGACCGATACACCCGTCACGAACGCCACTACCGGCTCCTCTCAAAAAGCCTTCGTCTTCAATCCTGAAGGCAAACTGTTGACCCTCTTTCGTACCGAAACCGCCCCTACCCGGCCAAACACGTGGGATCTTCCTGGCGGTGACCTTGAATTTGGAGAAGATGCTATCGAAAGTATTATACGAGAGATTCAAGAAGAAGCGGGTTTAAGCGTCACTAACGTTCGTCCGTTTGATGTCGAATCTCTCATTAACCCAGCAGGTGACTTTTGGATTAGTATCGCCTACTACGCTCAAACAGCAAATAGTAATGTAAAGCTTAGTTTTGAACACAACGCGTTCAAATGGGTAACAATTAGTGAGTTTCTGGAGATGAATACGTCGAAGCGAGCAGAGCGGTTTGTAAAGAACCTGTTAAGCCTTGAGGCTACACCGCGTATGCAAGGATGATGGGTCCGGTAGGTCAGATTAAGAAACCTGTAAGATGGGACGGAGTCCCTCGTGAACGCACTGAAAACTAACGCCTAGCCAATAACGATAACCTCACCATCCCTCAAAGGCTTAAAAGGCATCTTGTGTTTTTCGAAATAGGCAACGCATTTATCAACGTCGGCGGACTCAGGGTGATCCGACTTATAATGAGGCGCAATAGAATAAGGTACTACGCCAAGACCATTCCAGATAAGCTCTTCGTTATAATGAGTTGTGACATCGTAAGGCCTATCAACCAATTCAAGTCCTTTAAGAGTTGGGCTGAGGATACAAATACCGGCGCTATAGCCACCATATGCAATTTGATCTTTCTCTAATAATTCCTTTAGAATCGTATCCAAGCCACTTTGTCGAAAAGCACGTCGCAGTAGAAATACATTGCCGCCTCTTACCCAAATGCAATCGAAGCCGTTCAGTACCGCCTTAAGTTCCTCTTCCTTTGAAAAGTAATCGCGTAAATCAATCTCCTTGGTTTTAAATCCAAGACCACTCAAAAGATCGTGTTCCGTCTGCACTTTAAATGCACGCTCGTCTTTAGTTACTAAGTCGCTAGCATTGGCGACCACAGCAACACGTTTGCCATATCCAAAAAGACGAACAAGTTCGTCCGTCTCGTTTCCAAGGCGAAAAGATGATAGGTAAAGTCTCATGGATGTATTGTACCAAAGATTAGACCTCACAGATGAAGTCCATTTTAAACGTAAGTGCTATAGTAGTCCCTCGTGGACGCACTTAGAACTTTAAAACTCAGCATCATTCTTTAGGCTAGCAACTAAGTCATCAGCGACCCTACGAGCCACATCCGCTTCCATTAACGTATCAGAGAGCGAGTCGCTCAATATAATCTTTAACATTAAATGCCAACGGGAGCTTCAATGCTTCAGCCTGAGAAAACCAACCAATATTTTCTATTTCATATTCCTGAAAGACTAATTCTCCAGAGAGATATGAGCATTCAAATATATGTATAGAGTTTTCTGGATCGTCCGTATGAAACTGATCTATTCGTAACCCAATATCGACGATTACATTCGTCTCTTCCAGAACCTCACGTTTTAGACCGTGTTCGATACTTTCGTCGTCATCTTCTATGACACCGCCAGGAAAATTCCATCGATGGGCGTGACGAAATGGTTCGGCAAGTTGCACGAGTAAGATTTCATTTTTATCATTTCGGATACGTCCGAATGCAGCAGTGGCCATAGATTCAATCATAACAAATAAAATGACATCCTAAGGGCCATTTTGGATACGGACGCGATGAAAGCCCTTTCATAGCAGTAAAACTAGTTTTTGCCATTCGTTTAAACGGTAGATCAACAGTCGTCCATCCTAACATCATATATAATTAGTCTATGGCTAACAAACCTCGCTCGAGTGAAGAACCCTATAGAAGACCTATGGGGTATTTTGAGGCGCGCACTTCAACCCAAAACCTTAAAAGGTATTTCGACCTAATAAAGATTTTCTATTACTTTGCTGACAACAGTGAACGAGAAGAAATACTCAAGAAATATCCGCAATTTGCAGGAGATCGCACACCACGTGATAATCGATCTATAAGGACTGAATTGAATCGCTTGAGTGTGAGAGTTTACTGGGCATTGCTTCGTCTCCACTCGCCACTTGATTATATGATTGAGCACACTGACACTGAATACGATATTGAAAAACACAAGAACATAAAGACCAAAAGACAGGTACGTGTCAATATTATCTTGGATCAATTTCAACCTAATTTTCACAAAGATATCGGTCCTTCTGAGGCATACGAAATATTGGTAAACGTTATGGAACAAGCTATACCTGTTTATGAATCCATTCAAAAAAGCTTTTGGAGAAATTTGATTAACCCGGTATGGATAGCGGCTATGATCTTAAGGATTCCGATCAGTTTACTCGAATATATGGGCATAGATACAAATAAATTAGTTTACTGGTTAATCCAGTCGATAGTTCTTATTGCACTAGCATTCTTATGTCTTAAGCTAGGATTATCCACTGCAAATTTCATTAAGGTGTAAAGTTGCTCAGACCTTCACTAAGCCACACTACCTAGCTAATGCTTGTGCGTATCTTAAAACACTGGCTTTGGAAGTAGACGGATGAACATTACTAAAGTGTTACGGAATACCAATATAAACATACGGTTAGTTATTCACTAAAGCGTCAGGGCTTATCGGCAGCTCAATCTTTTGTCCATTACTCCTTAGTATAATTAGCAATTTCACACTATCAGTATCAAGATCAGGAATTAGGCGTTGAGTTTGTCCGGGCTGATCAGTTATAAAGACCCAGGCGTCCTTAATCTCATCAGGTTCTATCTTTAGCTTCATTCCAGCACCTAACTCATCAAATTGGAAATGACTAGCAGACCAACTATCTCCACTCTTATCTAATGCTTCAATGCGAATACTATCGACGTATTCCAGCTTCCCACCAAAGTTGTCTATATTTAAGTGATATCGAAAGCCCGACTGTGTACCACTTCTCATTCCCCAGTTAGCCCATCCTCCTCGATCGCCAAGGAGGCTAAAGCTTGGGTCGGTCTTTGAGAGTAGGCTGTTATGGCTTCTTAATATCGAGGCGAGATCTTTCGAAAGTGTGGCCTTATTTGCGTCGTTTAAGTCTGCGAATAAAACCCTTCTGTTATGTATGTCAAAAGGCAAATTATCTCGATTGGTTGTCGATTTATCGGCGATAAGAATGAGATTATCCTGTCCTTTTATTGCCATAGCATAGCCAAGTTCATACATAACATTTGGATTTGACATTTCTCTTCCATCCGCACCAGGATTAATAATACTGACATCTGCGAGAAAGAGATCACATTTTTCAATCTTAGATAAGATAGTCGCCGAAATATCTGGAGCGCCAGGAACATTTCTCGTAGCCGTTTCAACCTCCCAATCATCAACCTGGCGCACTGCATTATCAAGACGATGACCTACGTATTTTTTGGTCTCATCAATGTCAGATTGCCACGAGTAGAATATCTTCTTCATCACTGAACGGCCTACAAATTCTTAAAGAAGTCACCAAGCCTTACATTTAAAGCATCCGCGATCTTATGTAATGTACTGAGTCGCGGCCATCGCTTGCCTGTCTCAATATACCCAATAGAAACGAGACTAATGTCTAACTTCTCAGCGAGTTCTTGTTGTGTCATTCCCCTGCTCTTTCGAACGGCCGCTAGTTGTTGACCGAAAGCTTTTAGTTGTTTGGCTTCTTTTATATCACTCATATACTACTAGCGTATGAGATCTATACAGTTTGTTATATAAACAACTTGTTTATAACTAGGTATTACAGTATTATTTCTATAGATACAATATATACATATTGTTTATAAAACGAAATACTTATTTTTTACACGAAAGAGAGACTTTTATGAGATCTGCACTACCACAACAAACTGCCGAAGCGAGAATCGTCAAACGGTATCATAGGTTATATGAGCCACTTATTGATCTTGTGCAAGCGGTACAAGATATTCAGTCAGATGGCATTCAAGTAGCAGACATAGAACTTACCCGTGATGGTGGAGATATTGTAATTCAGTATACGGCTAAAGCAACACGGCTCACTATTAATGACGATAGGAAGAAATTTATTCTACAGATAGAGAAGATCAATAGCAACTAAGATCTAGTATCTTTTCTCCGCGCCGGTTATGACCTGAAGATATTGTCGGACTTTTTTGTGTAATATAATTAAGACATAAGCGGGTTGACTTAACAATGTGCAACGCATATTATTATGAGTAAGTATTACGTAATTACTCATTGAGGGACTAAAAAGCTAGCCTTATGTCGGAAACTTACCCAGAAAATTCAATGCGTACTCTAAAGACAAATGGTCGGTTTGAAAAAGTCGCTTACGATTCAAGAGATCACCAACTACTTGCGAATATCTACGTGCCAACCGATAATCCTGAAGACATTTACCCTGGTGTATTTATCGTTCATGGCGGTGGTTTAAGAGGTAAAAGTACATTTAAACGTCTCCAACGAAGACTTAGGAATAATGGAATCGCATCGTTTGCGTATGACGCTCCAGGGACTGGTGGAAGCGAGGGCGATAGACTGTCAGAAACGCTCGATACACGACTTGCAGATGCTCAGAAAAGCCTCGAAATCTTTAGGGAACGAGTAAGACTTTCTAAATTAGGCGCACTCGGTATGAGTATGGGGGCCGATGCAGCTGTTAGATTAACTGGTTCGGAAAATATAGCAGCCTTGACCCTCTTATCACCGGCCGCTTATCCTGATGGGCTAAGAAACGATCCATTGCATTTGGGATTTACGCAGCAAATCAGACGACATACATATGATTGGGATGAAGAAAGTACCTTCTCTGCACTTGAGGAATACGAAGGACCTTCAATGGTCGTATATGGTGGTCAGGATCGCATTATTCCTGAAGACGTGCAAGACAAATACCGTGAGGTTCTTGATGCCGGCAATCCGCAAAATGAATTTGTAGTGCTTGACCAAGCTACACATAACTTTCTGCGACCACATACCGATGCTGAGGCGAGAATACGTGGCGCGGCTATCACTCAGGTTGCACGTTTTTCAATAACCCATTTCAGGCCAGACAAAACAATAAGTAGGAGGGATGATCAGTGAAGATTATATCAACAAATCCATCAAAAGATTACGAAGTAATAGGAGAAGTGGATGCCTCCACGCCCGAAGATGTCTCGGAAAAAGTATCTCTAGCAAGATCAGCAGCGAAAACGTGGAAGGAGCTTGGGCTTGAACGTCGCATAAAGTTCGTTCAGAGGCTACGCGATATCTTTGCTGATAAACAGGATGAGCTTGCAAAGCTTATGGCGAAAGAGATGGGTATGCCTATCATTCAATGCCAACAGGACATGCAAGATGGCATAAACTTTCTTGATTGGTACTGTGATAACGCGCCTACGTACTTAGCCTCGGAAATTACTTACGAAACATCATCGGAAGTTCATAAAACTGTGTTCGAGCCCCTTGGTGTTGTGGCGGTAATAGTGCCTTGGAATTTTCCATTCACCAACTTCGTGTGGCAAGTTGGACAGAATCTGATTTGTGGAAATGTCGTAGTCTTCAAGGACTCAGAAGAAGTACCGCTTTTTGGAAAAGAGATTGAACACGCCTTCGTGCAAGCAAAGTTTCCGAAGGGCGTATTTAGTGAAGTGTATGGTGACGGCAAGATCGGTGAAGTTCTCGCAGATCAGGAGGTGGATGCTATTTGTTTTACAGGAAGTAGTAAGGTTGGTCGTGAGATATACCGAAAAGCCGCAAGCCGACTTATTCCCGTTCACTTAGAGCTTGGAGGCTCCTCCCCCGGAGTGGTCTTTGAGGATGCGGATATAGACAAAGTTATTGATACTATATATGCTTTTAAATTTTTGAACTGTGGTCAGATGTGTAAAGGTCTTAAAAGATTAATCGTCCACGAAAGCAGAATAGAGGAAACTATCGCGAGGCTCTCTGCTGTACTAAGTATCAAAAAGGTTGGTGATGCAGAGGACCTGATTACTGATATAGGTCCGATGGTAGCCGAGCGTCAGGTTGTGACATTGGAAGAACAAGTCAAAGACGCACTCGACAAAGGCGCAAAACTATATAAAGGAGGTAAACGACCTGAGAATCTAAAGGGAGCGTATTATGAACCTACCCTACTGACGAATGTCACGAGAGATATGCGAGTCTGGAGAGAAGAGGTCTTCGGGCCTGTACTCCCTATTGTCGCATTTAGTACTAAAGATGAGGCTATTGCCTTGGCGAATGATACGACATACGGATTGGGGGCTTATGTATTTACAGAAGACGCACTCTTATATAAAGAGATGGCGAGTGTATTGGAGTCGGGCATGGTCAGTCAAAACAATCTCAATTTTGTTCGAGCCTGTAATCCCTTCGGTGGCTATAAGCAATCGGGTATTGGACGTGAACATGGCAAATATGGCTTTCACGAGCTAACTCAGGTCAAGATCGTAGCGACGGAAAAATCATAAGGAGGATGTAAATATGTCAGACAAAGTAAAGAGTAATAACATAAAAAATTTAGTCATTAAGCAATGGGCAAAATCTCTTGGTACCGAAGATGGTGCGCAAAAGCTAGCCATCTCGCTTGCTCCACGACCACTAAAAATGGCGCACAGTAATGCAACCGGCAAGGGACTTGTGTCAAACGGATATCTTGGTGTCGACGAGATCAGGTTGAAAGGTGGCGACAAATTTGTTCCACATACTCACCCTGGTGATCACCTCCTGATAATCGTAGGCGGTGAAGGCACGATTACTTACGGGGGCAAGATATACCCCACTAAGGCAGGCGACATTTATATGGTTGAGGGCGAAATACCGCACGGTGTCGGTGCTATCACTGACCACGTTATTCTGGCCGTAGGCGCACCCCACAAGCCGGTGGAATCACCAGATAGAATGAAGCCTGTGGAGTACAAGGAGGTTGTCTCCGAACTCGGAGATATGCACTGCTTGATATGTGATATCGAAGTACAAATGCCCGAAATGCTACATGAGAAGGGCTGTCCACATTGTCCATGTGATCAATGTTAATAAAGAATTGTAATGGAAAAAAGGAGACTGAATTGTGAGTATTGAGACTGTTGGTGGAGGGAGAATAGACTATGATGTCCAAGCACCTCCGAGTGATGAATTCTTACCAGATTTTGATAATGAAGTGATATTCTTAAATGCACGCCGAGCACGTAGCCGACATTTAGGGCGATATGCGCTCAATGAGGGCTATAATCTCGCGAGCGAGTTCTTTCACTGCGGCATCATGGATAGAACTGGTACGCTAGACCAGGGATTTCCTTACGAAACGCTGGATGCAATCCCAACCCCAGAGTTTAATGGTGCCGATTTCAACGAACTCTGTGATGCAACTGGAGAAACACTTGTTGCTAAAGCTGAGGAGCAAGGTACGAGCATAAAAGTATTGTGGTCTGGCGGGATCGATTCGACTTCTGCAATAATATCCCTCATGAAAGCTACTGACAGGCTAGGAAAACCTGATTTGCTGGAAGTCGTATGCTCTGATCGATCTATCGAAGAATACCCCTGGTTTTTTGAAAATCACATTAAGGGTAAATATAATGTCTCCAAACTCGATGGACCTGTTCCAAAGTCGCTTGACCCTAGTTATGTGAATGTGACCGGTGAACACGGAGATCAGCTTTTCGGTAGTATGCTTCTTGAACCTTATGTGAAGGATGGGACTGCTCAGCAGCCATACCAGGATGCGTTGCCACGAGTGATAGAGGAAAGCCTTGGAAATGAGCAAAAAGCTGCGAAAGTTATGGACTATCTTGCTAATCAATTTGATGCTGCGCCGATTGAAGTGGAGTCACTCTTTGATGCACTATGGTGGATTAACTATTCCATGAAATGGCAACATGTCACTCTGCGCCTGCCAGCTTTTAGTGATAATGCACGTGATGTGCATCAATCTCTTGAGCACTTCTTTAGAAATGATGATTTTCAGAACTGGACGCTTACTAATGATAGCGTGCGAGAAGTGGAAGATTGGGGTCGTTATAAAGAGGCTGCTAAGCAGTACATTCTCGATTTTACAGGCGATGAGGATTATTACAGAACTAAGACGAAAGAAGGCTCGTTACAGCATGTTATGCGGGATGCGAGCGCCCCAAATGGCTACAAGATTCACATGACTAAGAACTTCCAGCCAATATTTATACCTGCACATGAAGGTCCTTCTGACCCCAGAGAGTTTGAATAGTTCTTTAAGAGTATCGAGACTCCAAAAAGTCCTTTAGCGAGTGGAAGATTAAGTCGTGACCTTTGGAGTTAGCATGTTGGCCATCTTCATGAAGCCACTGAAAGTAGTCGTTATCAAGCCAGGTATGGAAAAGATCTAAAAACGGAACACCTTCCTCCTGACATAGACTAGCGACTACTTCCTCATGGCGTTTCTGATCGTCCAAAAGATAGAAGTTTTGCTTGTTCCAATAGGCAAAGGGAGTGGTGCGTGATTCATCAAATGGATGTGTGCCAATAAATACTACATCACCGAGGGCTTTCCCCTGCCTAATCATTGAAAGTACATTTAGCTTAAAATCATCCTCCGATATTTTAACAGGGCTTGTTTTACTACCTACTCTACGGACATCGTTAGAACCAGCTGTCAGCAATAGTAGATCGGGCTTACGAGGTATGGATTCTATGGCTAATCTGCGCATCATTTGAGCTGTAGTTTCACCTCTAACACTA